>DLVK01000261.1:0-6702 GCA_003444235.1 Rhodospirillaceae bacterium | reverse complement strand
CAATCCTATCGCGATCAGTGCGGGTGCACCCATGGCAAACAGAAGTGGAATGACAACGACTGCTCCGCCTGCCCCCACCAAGGCGCTCACAAATCCAGATATACCTCCCACGGATATCAGTGCAGGAGCGCCGATATCCTCTTTATCGTTACGCGCGCCCTTAGGGGGGCGGAGCGTGCGGACACCGGAGAAGATTGTCAGTGCGGCGATACCCGCGAGCAGAAACTCACCCGGCACACTCCATACTATAAGCGATCCCAGAAAGGCGGCCGGTGCTGCGCCGCCACAAATGGCCCAAACCATCGGCCATCGGATGGAGCCGTGACGCGCATAGGCAAAGGTCGCCGTCGCGCCGCTGAAGAGATAGGCAAACATTGTTGATGCGACGGCAAGTGGTGCCTCCACGCCAAGAATGAAGACGAGGTAGGGCACGAGGAGCACGCCACCGATCCCCGTACCGCCGATGAAACAACCGACGACAAACGTGAAGAGGAACAGCAGTATGTGGTCCATGGTGAATATTTTGGGATCTGCGCGATAATAGAGTATCGACCTTAAGATGGGGGTATTCATGCTGCCAGTGCCGATTTTCCCCGACGAAGCGATGTCGGGACTGGATGCGGCGAGCCAATTCAAGCATTCTTAGCCAAACCCGACCGACCAAGCGTTCCGTTGAATGCAAAAGGAAACATCATGCGTATTATGCCGAACGATCTCGAAGCACATTGGATGCCGTTTACATCGAACAAGCATTTCAAGACGACCCACACGCGGATGATGACCGAGGGCAAAGGCATCGTCTACAAGACGTATCAAGGGCATGAATTGATCGATGCGGTGTCCGGCCTTTTTTGCTCACCGTTGGGGCATGGCCGAACCGAGATCGCCGATGCCGTCCACGCGCAATTGAAAGAGATGTCCTACTGTCCTCCGTTCCAGCACGGGCATCCGTCGGCGTTCGAACTGGCGCGCCGAATTTCGCAGCTTTTACCAGGCAATCTGGATTATGTGTTCTACGGCAGTTCAGGCTCCGAAGCAGTGGAGACCACTCTGAAAATCGCGCTTTTGTATCATCGCGTGAGGGGTGAAGGGCAACGTCTGCGGCTGGTCGGCCGAGAGAAAGGCTATCATGGCGTCAATTTCGGCGGTTTTTCGGTTGGCGGCATGGTCAAAAACCGCGAGATGTACGGCCTCGGCATCCCAGGCGTCGTGCACATGCGTCACACGAACATTCCTGAAAACAAGTTTGCGCGCGACGCGGGCGAGCATGGTGTGGAACTCGCCGAAGACCTGCAGCGCCTCTGCGATACATACGGCGGTGACACCATCGCCGCCTGTATTGTAGAGCCGGTGGGTGGTTCCGTTGGCGCCTATCTTCCGCCAAAGGGGTACCTCAAGCGGTTGCGCGAAATCTGCGATGAGCATGGCATTCTGTTGATCTTCGATGAGGTCATCACTGGTTTTGGTCGGACGGGTAATCCGTTTGGGGCCAATACCTATGACGTGCAACCGGATATGATCACCATGGCGAAGGCTCTGACCAACGGGGCCATTCCGATGAGTGCCGTTGGCGTTGGCGAACACGTATACAAAGCCATTGTCGACGCAGCGCCCGGTAAAGGCGTCGACTTTTTCCACGGTTATACCTATTCGGGCCACCCCGCAGCCTGTGCGGCCGGTCTGGCGACGCTTGATATCTTCGAAAATGAGGACATGTTTGGAAGGGCGAAGAAGCTTTCAAAGCCGTTTCTCGACCGGTTTTTCGATCTCAAGGATCTGCCGATTATCACCAATATGCGTGGTGTCGGCCTATTGGCAGCGATTGATCTTGCGCCGGACGGTGCGCCGGGCACCCGAGGCTATCAGGCGGTGATGGACCTCTATGACAAGGGTGTCTTGGTCAAGATCACGGGTGATACTTTGATGCTGTCGCCAGCTTTCATTTATGAAGAGGCTGACCTGGATCGTATGTTTGAAGTCGTTAAGGGTGTGCTGTCGACCTATTAGGGGCGATCAGGCGTCGACGGTCTCCAAATCCACTGGATCGGACATCGCGCCGGTCGCGCGCATAGCATCGACGCGGTTCGCTTCGGGCCGTTCCCGCTCAACGAAGACTTCCCAGCAATGGTCATCCGGGTCATTGAAATAAATCCCGTATGAGACGCCGTGATCCACGGTGCGTTGCACTTTGACGCCTTCGTCGATAAGGCCTTGCCGGAATTCTGCGAGTTCGGCGATAGAACCATCGAACTTCAGGGCGATGTGATTGATGGTCTCTTTACCTTTGGCGACGGGATTTTCGAACAGGGCGATGTCGTGGTCGTTTTTACCGAAAGAGAGGAAGCAGCCGTTGCGTTCGGGACTTTCAACCACGACGGTCATGCCGAGGTGCTGGCGGTACCATTCGCGCGACGTATCGAGATCGCTAACGTAAATGACGGTGTGACCTAGTTGCATTGTGCCTGGCATGTATGCCTCTTGTCGCGTTGGACGTTCGCGAAGCTTGACCGAGGTTCATCATGTGCGTCAAGCGTGTGCGGAGCTGTAACGGATGGGATTACGATGCTAGACCGCGAGACAACTCTGGGAATTCCTCGACGATCTTGGCGAACCGGTCTCGGATCGAGCCGCCATCCGGATCGTCGGCAACGGCTTCGAAAATGCGATGTTTCATGAAGAACCGCCAGTGGACCGGCAGGTCGTCAAGCAGATCGCTAAGCGCCGTGTAATTTTCGTTCGTCCAAACGCTCTCGAATTTGTCCCGTTCTGGCCCATAATCGAAGAAGGCTTCGCCGTTCTCGCGGTTCGATATCAGGGTATCACGCAATCTCTGCGTTTCTGTAGGGTTATGGCTGCCATTCTCCAGCACAACGCCATAAGTGTCGCGTGCGCTTTCGGGCGTCACAAACCCGCATTTGACGTCTTGCACGACGTCATCCGGGTTACGTTCGAGAGGATTGCCCCAACCCCCGGAACCCCCGGCCGCGACATGGACAACGTCGCCGGGCCCGATCGTCAAAATATCGGTGTTTCCTAGATTTACAGTGTGATTGCTGTCGGGGTTGAGCAGGAATGCCGAATTGGTGCCGGCCTTGCCTTCGAGCACGCCCCACGACCGGAACCGCGTCCGGTCGCGATTTCGGGCTGTCACTTTAGTGTTCGGCGCCTGTGCCTGGAACCGCATTTCGGTCGCAAGGCCGCCGCGGTATTTGCCGGCGCCCCCTGAATTGGGCGCTAGGCCGTATCGCAGGATCTTTATCGGTACCTCCGCCTCGTTGATTTCGACCGGCGTATTCTTCAGGAAAGATCCGTTCGCACCCGATCCTTCGGCGCCGTCTTCGATGGGATTGCCGCCAGCACCGCCGGAGATCGGACCGATGGACGCCATTACACGCCGACCGTTTCTATTATCCACGCTGTTCACGTTCATGATCGGACCGCCGCTGCAGGGAGAGGCTGGCAGGCGATCCGGAGCAGCCTGCACGAATGCGCCGAACGTGATTTCCTGCAATCGCATGGCAGACAGCGTCCGCATGCCGACCGCCGCAGGGAATTCTGGGTTGACGATGGTGCCGCTTGGCAAAATACAGCGGCTGACGCGAGTTATGCCGGAATTCAGAAACAGACGCGGATCGAGCGTGTAGAGTACATAGACCAGTCCGACGAGCATCATGACGTGTCGCTCTTCACCACCGGTCGGAATGTTCATCGATGATTCGAGTTGTGGATCGCTTGTGGCGAAGTCGAGCGTGCAGGAATTGCCTTTAATGATCAGGTTAAGAGCGATACGGCATGGCCAGCCATCGACAGAGTCTTCGTCCATGTAGTCCGCAAAGAAGTACTCTCCGTCGGGTAGGTCGCGAATGATGTCCCTGGCCTGTGACTCGGCATAGTCGAGCAAGTCGTCAATCCCTTGCCGGAAGGTATCGGCACCGAACTTCTCGATCATTTCCAGAACTTTGCGCTCGCCCGTATTAACGGCGGCGAGTTGCGCTTTCATGTCACCCCAATTCTGCTCCGGCATTCGTACATTGGTCAGCAGGATGTCGAGGACTTCTTGGTTCACCTCTCCGCCATGCACAATTTTGGTGGGCGGTATGCGGATGCCTTCCTGATGGACTTCGGAAAGTGTGCGCGAGAGGCTGGCAGGCACAGCGCCGCCAACATCGGTGTTGTGGATATGCCCAACTGCGAAGCAGACGATTTCACCATCGTGAAATATTGGCTTCCAGATATGCATGTCGGGTGTGTGCGTGCAGACGAAACCGCTGTATGGATCGTTGGTGACGCAGACGTCACCGTCCTCGTAATGTTCGATCGATTCAATAACACTGCCATAGTTCATTCCCACGAACCATGTTGCGCCAAGTTCCGTCGGTGTCGCGAAGGTGAACCCTTCCGGCGTGGTAAGCCCGGTCGTAAAATCCTCCGTTTCCTTGACGAAGGTGGAATGCGCGGTTCTGTACAGTGTGTAGGCCATACTCTCCGCGGCGGCGACACAGTGGTTCTTAAGAACCTCGAGCGTAACCTTATCAATCGCCATAGTTTAACCTTCCGAGTACAGGATGAGATTTCCAAGCGTGTCTACGCCGACCGAAAATCCATCCAGAATACAGCTTGTCGTGTCGTCCTGCGTGACGATAGCAGGACCTGAAAATTGCTGACTCGCAAGCAGTTCCGCGCGCCGGAAAACCTCTGCTGTTTGCTCTCGGCCATCGCAGTAGATCGCCGTGCTCCCCGTCGGCACGGGAGGCACATCTGATGCTTCTAAAGCCGCTATTTTCGGCTTTGGCGGGACGCCGGAGACCACCAAACGCAAGTTGATGATTTGCAACGGTGCGGTCTCATCCGCATGGTCGTAGAGCCGCTCGTGTTCTTTGTGGAATGCGGCCGTGATGGCCGCGAGATCACCATCCGCAATCCAGCTCTCGTTAAGCGGGGTATCAATCTCGTAGGATTGACCCCGGTAGCGCATATCGGCTGAGAATTGCATGACCGGAGTTCCGTCAAACCCTTGCTCCTCATGCAGCCAGGCAAGGCCGGAAAGGCGCAATTCTTCGGTGGCTGACGCCAGAGTGTCTGTCACATCCGCATCGAGATCAGCATAGACCGTGCGGATGAAGTCATTTCTGATATCGGCGATTATGCCGCCGAAGGCACTTAGGACACCTGGTGTCGGTGGGACGATGATACGTCGCATGCCAAGTTCGCGCGCGAGGAAACAGGCGAGCATTGGACCGGCGCCGCCAAATGCGATCAGGTCTAGATCGCGTGGGTCGATACCGTGCCGAGAGACAAGCTTGCTGACTTCGAGGTACATGCCGGAGACAGCTACTTTGATGATGGCTTCCGCCGTGTCTTCACAAGAGCAGCCGAGGGATTTGGCGATATCTTCAACAGCACGGCGCGCGCGTTGGACATCGATATCGACGGCGCTATAGCCAAGCGCGGCTGAGCCGAGATAGCCATTGACGACGAAGGCATCGGTAATCGTCGGGCGTTTGCCGCCCCGGCCATAGCAGGCTGGGCCTGGCGAGGAACCCGCACTTTCGGGTCCTACTTTGAGAACGCCCTGCGCATCCACCCAGGCGATTGAGCCGCCACCTTCGCCAATAGATGTAACGGAAACGGTTGGGATATGGATTGGAAACTCGCCAATCATCTCACCGACACCGTATTGAGGTGCTCCGTCGCGGATGATGGCAACATCAGCGCTTGTCCCGCCGATGTCGAGGCTCATCGCCGCTTGTGAACCCGTGCCGCGTGCAACGCTGGCGGCTCCGATAACACCGGATGCCGTGCCGGAGAGCAGCATCTGGGCGCATTGGGTTTTGCCCAGTTCCGCAGTCATGACGCCGCCGTTCGATTTGGTCAGCATGGGTTCTGCGGGCACGCCGGCACTGTCCAGCGCTTCTTGAAAGGCTGTCAGATAATGGGCTACCCGGGGCTGGACGTAGCCGGCGACGACCGCCGTGACGGTCCTTTCGTACTCGCGGATCACCGGCCACACATCAGATGCGCAGGTGACGGCGAGGTCCGGCGCTTCTTGGCGTAAGATTTCAACGACGCGGCGCTCCTGTATCGGATTGCGATAGGCATGGAGCAGCGCTACCACGACACCTTCTCCTCCTACCGCACGGACGCCGGCAATTGCCTCGCGGACACTCTCCTCGTTGAGCGGTGTGTCGATTGTTCCGTCGAATAGAACCCGCCCTTGAATGCCGAAAACCTTGTCGCGGCTTACCAGCGGCGGCGCCCGGCGCGACAATAGATTATAAGGGTCAGGCATCTTGAGGCGCGCGACCTCTAGTACATCCTCGAATTCGGCGGTCGCAAACAGGCAGAGGTTGATCCCCTTTCGCTGGATCACGGAATTAACGCCGACCGTCGTGCCATGCGTGAAATAAGAAATGTCCGACGGCGATACGCCGTAGCGTTCGCCGATCGCATCGACCCCGTCAATCACCTCCTGGCCGGGGCGGTCGGGCGTCGAGAGGACCTTTAGTGTATGTACGGCACCACTTTCTTCGTCGAAGACGCAAAAATCTGTGAACGTGCCGCCGATATCGACTCCGACTCTGTAGCTCATGCGAATGATTGTCTTCCGGTCACCGAATTGGTCAAGGCCATCGTTGATCAATATTGACCTCTCGCGATTCGATGTCGCATCGTCGCCCGCGATGTCGGTTTTCAGGATAAGCA
>DLVK01000127.1:2029-2786 GCA_003444235.1 Rhodospirillaceae bacterium | reverse complement strand
GCCAGACTGGTCAGCAGTTCCAGTGGCGGGAACCATGCCGACGAACCATAAGACAGATGCATGCCGACAGCGACGCCATCGAAACCGACGTCTCGCGCGGCGCGCACCTGATCCGCGTGTTCGGCAAACCGATGCGTCAGGTCATCACCGTGTTCATGTTCGGCATTGATGAACAACGTCAAATCCATCGCGGAATTCCCATGTGTTGGACGTGGACTCGCATGCCGCGTGGCGCCGCAGCCGCCGACGGCGAAAAAAGCACTGTCAAATCATTCAGCGGCTTCAGCCGTCCCCTCAGGCGCGTCGACGATCTCAGTTTTGAAATTCGCCGGCGAGACAATTTCCAATACCTGGAAATCCTCCGAGCAGGCAATTTCGCGATGCCTGATACCAGGCCGTTGATTGATGACATCGCCCTTTTGAAGGCGGCGAACGCCTTCTCCCTCGTATTCGAACTCGGCCCACCCCTCGAGCACCATCACAAACTGGAAATCGCAGTGATGCACATGCCAATGCTGAACTTCGTCGGGGTCGGGCGAGCCCTTCGAGCGGACGATATGGGCGATATAATCGCCGTTCGTCGAGCTCTTTATGCCAAGGTCCCGATACTCGAAAATTTCGCGCAGCCCCTGTGTCCACACGGCCTCAGAAGCAAGGTTATGTTCGAATTTCCAGTCTTCCGTCGCCATACTCGTCTCTCCCTGGATGCTTGACGATAAACTCTATAGCCGAACCCGCTAATCGCTAGTCGTTCTGC
>DLVK01000127.1:0-1662 GCA_003444235.1 Rhodospirillaceae bacterium | reverse complement strand
CCAGCCGTAATCTCCAGGTCGGCCTAGCCAAACTCATTGAGCGCCTCGAAGATATAGCCACCGTAACGCTTTTTCGGCGGATTGAGATGCCGCGCATCCATCACTATACCAGCAAGACCAGCAGCCTTGCTTGCTCAGCACACATGGGACAGAATTCCAACGAAGTATAACAGTAAGCCCCTTCGAGTTGCGTCGCCCCCAACTTCCATCAAGCGTCGCAGATAGCAACCAATTCGGTGTGGGCCATCGCGTCGTTGTCGCTTGTCGGACGGTTTTAGCCGACGCCAATGACTTCACCATAATGCAGCTTACCTCGCCGTAACGCCCAAGAGCCACGGGGATGTCAAATTCACTCAATTAATGTCGCCATATGACCTGGCCTTATTGGCGTCCGGTCAACTCAACGAAGTCCAGCTGTGTTTCTTCTGGTATCCCGACTTGAACGCCTTGATTTTTCCGTCAAATTCCATCGTGAGGCCAACGTCGTCGAGGCCGTTTAGGAGGCGGTGTTTGTCGAAAGCGTTGATCTCAAAACTGTACGTCCTCTGGTCGGGCCCCGTGACACTCTGAGAATCGAGATCGATAGCGATTTCGGCGCCCGGGCTTTCCCGCAACTGCTCGCGTAGTTTCGCACATACCTCTTCCGGCAACCGAACGGGCAAAACACCGTTCTTGATGCAATTGTTGTAGTGGATATCGGCGATGCTGGGCGCGATTACCGAGCGAACGCCGTTCGCGTCGAGGGCGGTCACAGCGTTTTCCCGAGACGATCCGCACCCCCAATTGACGTCCGCGACAAAAATCCGCCCTTCCCGGTACGGCGGTGTGTTGTAAACGAAATCTTTCTCGGAACCATCTTCGTTGAAGCGCAGATCGTGGAACAGAAACCGTGAATACTCCGGATCATTCTTGCCCCGACGTAGGAACCGCGCAGGAATAATCTGGTCGGTATCGCAATTGGCAATGTCGATCGGAACGGCGACGGACGCGAATATCTTGAAGGGTTCCATGACTACGAGTTCTCCATGAGCTTGCGGACGTCGGTGAAATGCCCGGTCACGGAAGCCGCAGCAGCCATCGCCGGACTTACTAGATGCGTGCGGCTGCCAAGGCCCTGACGCCCTCTAAAGTTACGGTTGCTGGTCGATGCCGATCGTTCGCCCGGCGCCAGCATGTCACCATTCATGGCGACGCACATCGAGCATCCAGGCTCGCGCCATTCCATGCCAGCATCGGTGAAGACCTTGTCAAGCCCTTCGGCCTCTGCCTGATTCTTGACGATCCCGGAGCCCGGTACGATCAAGGTACGAACCTGCGCGCGGCGGCCCTTCGCCACCGCGGCGGCGGCCCGCATATCCTCGATACGGCTGTTCGTACAAGCGCCGACGAAAACCGTATCGACCTTGATGTCCGAAATCGCCATGCCGGGCTTCAAGTCCATATATTCGAGCGCCGCCTCCATGTCGGCACGCACCATAGGATCGCTTTCGTTTGTGGGATCGGGGATCCTCTCATCTATTGGCAGCGCCCATTGCGGACTATTGCCCCAAGTCACCATGGGCGCGATGGCGTCGCCGTCGAGAATCACTTCATTGTCGTAGACCGCGTCCGGATCGGACGGCAGCGTCCGCCAATAGGCGGCCGCCTGTTCCCATTCCGCAC
>DLVK01000478.1:0-2620 GCA_003444235.1 Rhodospirillaceae bacterium | reverse complement strand
GACCCAGATGATTGCCGGTTCGAAGCCGAGCGATTTCGATTGAGCCGCCGCAGCGGGCACAAAATCCGTCGTTGCCACCATCAGGCCCGGGATGCCGAGTTTGTCGAGTGCATTCATGTCATGCAAACTGCACGACGTGCAGGAGCCTCAATCGGCGAGGCTTTCGACGACCAGGTCCGCTTCCTGAACGATCGCCTGAATAATTTCGGGCGCGGCGGGTTTCGACATGGTCCCTTTACGGTAACGCTTTACCGTGAAACCTTCGCCGACGAATTTCTCCTCGATATGATCGAGAAATTCCTGGCTACGTTCCTTGGAAATATCCAACAGCGCGATCGTCTTGCCATCGATGTCGTCGGGCATTGCCAAGCGTTGGCGCATGCTTCTCGTCGTTTCGCTGGTTGGATCGCGGAGATAAGTGCTTTCGGCCATTTGCCTTTCTCCTTTAAAACGCGTGCGTTACGGGCTGGATTTCTTCGCGGTTTCGTCCGCCGCCCCAACCTCCGATTATAGCGGTTTGCAGACCCGCTGTCCCGCCGGCGCGGACCAGCAGGATACCGTGATCCCGCCAGAATTTCGGAATCATTTCTTCGGCAAGCGAGGGGTCGATGCCCTCGCTGACGCCGTCCTTGCCTTTGACCAAATCTTTGCCGGGCCGAGTGGTGTAGTGGTGAAGGGCCTCTTCGATTTCCTTTCGGCCCCAACCGTCTTCCTTGTAGATACGGTAATGCTCCGGCGAGATCGCAACGATAACGTTGGATTTTTGACAGGACCGAGGATGGAGATCGTTCACCAGCGATAGGGAGAGCGAGCGTGCGAGTTCGTCGGCGGATCGTGCGGAGCCTTCCGAAAACGCCGTTACACCGTGGCCATGGTGAAGCGTGACCGCATTCGAGCCCGGTTTACAGCCTCGAGAGACATGGAGTGGCTCCCAATCGGGATCGGTTTCGTCCTCGGCAAAGCAGAAGGTGTATTTGCCGGGATTGCCGAACACCGCCCGATCGATTTCGCCCGGTCGTCCGCCGCCCACATTGCGCACGAGCAGTTGTAGGCTTCTTCCGATGGTGGCGTTGGCCCGGTTGCCCTGGCCCAAGCAGTTATGACCCCAATTCATACCGATCGACTTTGTGACCGGACCGTTGGCGACGATCACGGGGCCTGAGAAGAACAGCGTACAGAGGACGCCGTGGAGGGTGAATTTGGGTTTGAGCGCGGCCTCGACGACAGCCAGGATCACCGGCATATATTCCGGCCGCGCACCGGCCATAACCGCATTGATCGCGATTTTCTCGACGGTGCACTCCTTCATGTCCGGCGGCATGATGCCGACCACTTCGTCCGGCGCTCGGTCGGTGCCCGACAGCATCCGTAGGATACGATCGTCCGTCGGCGGTACGATGGGAAGCCCGTCGGTCCAGCCGCGATCGAATGCTTGTTCTACCGGGTCGTCCCATTCGGAAAACTCGATTTTCCGCGATTTCATCGGCACGTCGCCGTAGCGGGCCTGGAGTTGCTCTGGGATGCCGAGTTCTAGTGACTTCGAACCGCAGCCGGGCTGGTTTTCCGGCAGGCCTTCGCCGAGCCCCTGAATGCCGGTGAACTTCTCCCATTCCTCGCGGTTCCAGCCGAATACGCGATCCGACTCTTTGCCACCGTCCTGGCGGATCAGGGTGGGTACGAATTCGATATCGTGACGAAAGCTTTGCTCGAGCGAGGTATCGTCGATGGCGCCTCCGGTCGCTTCGGGAAAGCTCGGATCGTCCTGGGAATAGATGGTGATCGGCGTTCCGGTGTCCTGAAGGCGTTTCAAGACCGGCGCCACCAGCTCGCAGGTGGGACAATCGCGCTTCACGACCGCGATCAGGCCGTCTTTGGTATCAGCCATGATTATTCCTCCCCATGTTTGAGCGGAATTTTAGCATAGACGACCGCTACCGTTATAGCGTGCGCAAGTATTCCATCATCGCCAGCTGCTGCTTGCTGTCCGGCAGCGGCCCTTCGGCAGCTTTGAGATCGTCGGCCATGTTCGATGGATTGGATGTCCCGGGAATGGCGCAGGTGATTGCCGGATGAGCGATCACGAACTTGAGGAAGAATTGCCCCCAACTCGAAATGCCGAGTTCCTGTTCTGCCCATTCGGGGAGCGGCTTTCCAATAAGCCGCGAAATCACACCGCGTCCGCCAAGTGGCTTGTTGACGAGAAAGGCAATGCCATTGTCCTGGCAGTAGGGGAGAAGGCGTTCGGCGGCTTTCGGTTCGACCGGCGAGTAGACCATTTGCAGGAAATCCACCTTATGGCGGTCCATCGCGTCGATCACCGACGGTATGGCGCCTTCGGTGTAGTGCGTTATGCCGAGATAGCGAAACCGGCCTGCCTCCCGCCAGTTGCCCATGGTCCGCATCTGGGTGTCGAGATCGACCAAATTGTGAACCTGCATCAGATCGATCTTGTCGGTTTTGAAAAGCCGAAACGACGTTTCCATTTCGGCGATGCCCGCGGCTTCGCCTGTGGTCCACACCTTGGTCGCGATGAATGCTTTGCCGTGAGCATCCATCTTTTCCAATAGATCACCGGCGACCCCTTCCGCGCGGCCATACATGGGCGAGGAATCGACGACGG
>DLVK01000473.1:2889-4759 GCA_003444235.1 Rhodospirillaceae bacterium | reverse complement strand
ATCTCCATCCCGATACAGGCTGGTGGGCCGACCGGGTCCGGCCGCATTTTGCCGATTGGGCCGCTGCGTCTCCTTTGATCGACGCATTCGGTTTGTCGGCGGAAGTAGCGGAATGGCAAATCGCACGGCTGTCGAGCGGCGAAAAGCAGCGCCTGGCCCTGGCGCGCCTATTGGCGTCCGGTCCTCGACTGCTGCTGCTTGATGAACCGACTTCGGCGCTTGACGACAAATCAGTTTCAGCCGTCGAAGGTGAACTCCTTCGCCGGCTTGGGGACGGTGCGATACTTTTGATCGCCACCCACGATGCAGCGCAGGCCAAACGGCTTGGCGCGCGAATCTTAACGTTCGATAACGGGGTCGCCACCGAGGCAACCCCGTGAGTACACAGACCATATTGCTGAGCTACGGTGATTTGGCGATTGCAGCCATGCTGTTGCTCGCCAACGCGGTGTTGTCGCTGCATTTTCGGCTTGGCTTGGAAAAGCGCCTGCTCGTCGCGACCGTCCGTATGATTGGCCAGTTCGCCCTAATCGGGCTGGTGTTGATTTGGCTGTTCACCCATGTCTCGATCTGGTTCACCGGATTGGCCGCGCTTGTGATGGTGTTGTTTGCGGGACGTGAGGCGATTGCCCGGCAGGATCGCCGGTTTACGGGATGGTGGGGCTACGGAATTGGCACCAGCGCCATGGCGTTAGCGGGAATAATGGTGACCGTATTTGCGCTCGTCCAAATACAACCGGACCCCTGGTATCATCCCCAATATGCCATCCCGCTGCTGGGCATGATCCTCGGCAATGCGATGAACGGCATCAGCCTCGGCCTCAACAACCTCACAAACGGCGCCGCGCGAGAGCGGGTGACCATCGAAACCAGGCTCGCCCTTGGCCAGCCGCGCGATGAAGCTTTCCGGCCGGTCGTGCGCGAGGCGCTGCGCACGGCGATGCTGCCGATCATTAACTCTATGGCAGCCTCGGGAATCGTATTTCTACCGGGCATGATGACCGGCCAAATTCTTGCCGGCGTTGATCCCGAAGAGGCGGTCAAGTACCAGCTCCTGATTATGTTCATGATTGGCGGCGGGACCGCATTCGGTGCGTTTGGTGCGGTGATGACAGGCGCACGGCGCCTCAGCGATGCGCGCCATCGCCTTCGGCTCGACCGTTTGCGAGTGTACGAACAGGATTAGGCGGCTTCGCCTATTCGGCCGCTGCTGGACTTTTATCTGCCGGCGGTTCGGTCTGCATCGCGGCTCGCGTGTTGGGCAGAAAAAGTACCGCGGCGAAAATAATCGATGCCCCGATAGCCATCAGCAAAAACAGTCTGGTGAAGCCCCAGTTTCCGTGGATGTAAGACAGAGCCGGAATCGTCGTTGCCATTACCGCGAAGGTTATGATGTAGCGCGCGGAATAGGCCCGCGCCCGCCATTCGCTTTTGGCGACGCGCCCGACCAGCACGTCATTGATCGGGATTTGGCCGAATACCACCAGCATAAAGCAGACAGCGACGATCAACGCTTCGACGCCCTGGAGATTTAGCATCAGTGCGAAAAATCCTGCCTGTGCTGCGGCGATTATCGCGAAGACAATACGGACCGAATAGCGGTCGACCGCATATCCGACCACCAATTGTGCGATCGATGCGATGGTGAAGACCGCGAAGGCCCACCAGCCGACTTCTTTGCCGCTGCCGGCGAAACCGGCGAGCCGTTCGTCGAAAATTTTCGGCAGCGCGAAGGTGGTGCTTTGGAAGATGAAACTGCCGATGGCGGCGGTAAAGAAGATGATGGCGAAAACCCGGATCAGGGTTTTGCGGTCGAGCGTCAGAACTGCCGCATTGAGAGCGGCTTTCTGTTCCGCCGACAATGCCTCAG
>DLVK01000473.1:0-2562 GCA_003444235.1 Rhodospirillaceae bacterium | reverse complement strand
CCGCCCGCAGGAACAGCGTATAGGCGATGCCGACCACGAAGCAGATCGCGCCTGGGATGAAAAACGCCGTACGCCAGCCGTAATACTCGATCAGGATTAGAGTTACCAAAGGCGCAGCGGCGACGCCGATATTGCCGAACACGCCGTTGATAGCAAGCGGTACGCCCGTGTTTACTTTGCCTTGAACCACCAGCGCCAACCCCACCGGGTGATAAATCGCGCCCATCATACCGATCAGAAATACCGCAGCAGCTAGGTGCCAGGGTGTTTGCGACAGGGCGGCGAGCATGGTTGCGGCGCCCATGCCGAGGAAGAACACGGCGATCATGCCGGGCCGGCTCCATTTATCCGCAATCCAGGCAGCCGGGATGGAAAATACGCCGAAAGCGACAAAGCCCGCTGTCGCGAAGGGGATGAATTCGGAATATGTCAGGCCCCATTCGGTCGTGACGCCGGGAATGTCCATTTGCCGATCAACGGCCAATGCTACCGCAACGGTCGCAAAGATAAGGATCAAAAAATGATCGAAAAAATGACCTAAATTCAAAAAGAAAAAATTGGTTTTGTCGCGGTTCATAGCGTGACATCCCCGGATGTAAAATTCTTGGATATTGGATCACACCTATACTGCCTTTTGTTTTGGCGGCGGTCTTGCGATAATCCGTCATCTAATATCGCGAATCGGACAAACCATGGATTTGCAGAACGCGACTACGGATTTGGAGTCTTTGCCGCAGGCAGTGGTAGCGCATCGCCGCGACATGGCCAAGGGCGATACGATCCTGCCGCATCGCCATCGTCGCGACCAGCTGGTCTATGCCAGCGAAGGGGTAATGACTGTGGTTACCCAAAGTGGTGCTTTTATTGTACCGCCGGAGCGCGCTGTCTGGATGCCCGGCGGCACCGAGCATCGGATCGAAGCGAAGGGCGATCTCTCCATGCGCACTCTGTATATAGAACCCGACGCTGTACGCGGTCTCCCGCAGGAAGTGTGTGTTTTGCAGATGTCTCCGTTGATGCGCCAGTTGATCCTGGAGGCGGTGGAGGCGCCACAGGTGTACGCCGTCGATGGGCCCGAGGAACGGCTGATGCGCGTGATCTTAGATAAAATCGTGGCGTTGCCGACCGCGCCGCTCAATCTGCCGATTCCGAGCGATCGGCGTTTGCGTAAGATCACCGAAGGCTTAATGCTCGATCCCGCAGACCGGCGGAATTTGGCCGATTGGGCGAGTGAAGCCGGTGCAAGCGAGCGCACATTGGCGCGGCTTTTTCTCGCGGAGACCAAAATGTCCTTTCGCGCCTGGCGGCAGCAATTGCGGCTAATGCGGGCGCTTGAAATGTTGGCAGCGGACGTGCAGGTTACGACAGTGGCGTTGGATTTGGGCTATGAAAGCCTCAGCGCTTTTACCGCCATGTTTCGACGGGCTTTTGGAGTACCGCCGACCCGCTATTTCGACGACGCAAGGAGTTCCCGTGCCGAAATCTGACTCTTCCGGCGGTCCAAAATACGCGGTATCGGCACGTGGCCCCGCGCCGTCGCCATGTATCGGGGTATGTCATATCGATGGGAGCAGCGGGTTTTGTCTCGGCTGTTTCCGCACTCTGCCCGAGATTGCGCAGTGGCACAAAAAATCCGATGACGAACGCTGGGCCATTATCGACGAGGCCGAAGAGCGCGAGGAACTCGCAGAGGAAGCTGAGGAAAATCAACCATCTGGCTGATCAATCCAGTTGTTATCAAAATATTTTAAAGTTATATTGCGCCGCAGAATGATCTTTTGCGCTGCAATAACTTCCAATGTGCCGCAAATAGTAAAACAATATGTTATTGGAGAAATATAAATGGATGCAGCGCGATCGCATTCGGACTTGCACGGCTACTTCATCGAAGACCTCACGGTCGGCATGTCCGCCTCTTATGCGAAAACGATCACCGAAGCCGATATCGTCATTTTTGCGGGCATCTCCGGTGACAATAACCCACTGCATTTAAACGAAGAGTTTGCAAGCGAGTCGATTTTCAAAGGCCGCATTGCCCATGGCATGCTGACCGCGGTCTTTATCTCGACCGTGCTCGGCACCAAACTGCCGGGCCCCGGTTGCGTCTATCTAACTCAGGACGTGAAGTTCAAAGCGCCGGTTCGGCCCGGCGATACGGTCAATACCACAGTCACGATCACCGATGTCATACGTGATAAAAAGCGTGTCATCGCCCAATCGGTTTGTAAAGTTGGCGATAAGGTCGTGGTCGAGGGCAATTCGATGCTGTTGGTGCCGTCTCGCGAAGACGCCTAGCAAGCAAGGCCGCAAGCCACTATAAAACGCCCCTTTAAAGGTTTTGGCCGGTCCGCCAGAGAATATTTGGCGTGCAGGAAAGGAAATCCATGGAGGTTTATCGAAATTTGAGTGAGGTGCCTGACCGCTTTCGAGGCGGCGCAGTGGTGCTTGGCAATTTCGATGGTGTCCATCGGGGTCATCAGGCTGTGATCGGCAAGGCGGCAACCGCAGCTAAGACCGAGGGCCAGCCGCTCGGTGTCGTAACCTTCGATCCACATCCAAGGG
>DLVK01000136.1:2537-3072 GCA_003444235.1 Rhodospirillaceae bacterium | reverse complement strand
TCGAGTCCTGCCGGGCCCACCAATGATTCCGTATAGTGCGGCGGAACTACGCCGAGACTGCGGTTTGGAGACGAATTCGGCGGATTTCGCCAAGCGTCGATTTTTTTATTGGTCTTTCCGCTTACGTTTGTGATTTTGCCACAGCGGGTAGAGAAGGACGAGAACCGTAAGCCCGGCCAGCGTCATGCTGATCGGGTTTGTGATTAAGGAACTCCATTCGCCGAAGCCGATTTTCATGGCGGTGCGGAAATTGAATTCGGCCTTGTCCCCCAGCACCAGGCCCAGAATCAAGGGAGCTATGGGAAATTTCAATCGCTCGAAAGCATAGCCGATAAGACCGAAAATAAGCATCAAGAAGGCATCGAACATATCGTTGCGGAACGAGAATATGCCGACCGTGCAGACGGCGATGATCAACGGCATCAACATCGTTTGCGGGATGCGTAAAATATTGGCGAAGATGCGCGTCGCGATGACGCCGCCGAAGGGAATAATCAAGGCGGACGTGATCAGCATTGCCCACATGTAACCGAAC
>DLVK01000136.1:1141-2210 GCA_003444235.1 Rhodospirillaceae bacterium | reverse complement strand
CCACGTCGGAGGCTTCCTCGAACAAATCCGGCCCCGGTTGTAGGCCGTGAACCAGCAGTCCGCCCAGCATCAAGGCGGCGACACCACTACCAGGGATGCCCAAGGTGAGCGCCGGTACCATGGCGGCGGCGTTATCGGCGTTATTCGCGCTTTCGGCGATGGCAACGCCGACCGGGTTGCCTTTGCCGAAACTATCCGGATCGTCCGCCGCCCGCTTGGCGTCGTTATAGGCGATCAATCCGGCGGCAATACCACCGACGCCGGGTAAGATACCGATCAGAATCCCAAGCGGGATCGAGCGGCCCCACCCCTTGGCGATCGGCTTCCAAGGCCAGTCGCGGTAATTATCTTTTTGGCCGAACTTAAATTCCTTGGAAGAAACGCTTTCGTGCTTGGCCCGTTCCGCCATCTGCCAGGCCGGCGTCAGCGCATACATACCGACCAACATGATCAAGAGGGGGATGCCGTCCGACAATTCGAGGATGTCGAAGGTAAATCGCTCGAAACCGGTCGCACGATCTAATCCGATCAAGCTCAGCATCACGCCGAGGCCACCTGAGATCAGGCCCTTAACGGTGTCGTCGGCAAGAAAGACGCCGATGCTGGCGAGACCGAACATGCACAGCCAAAAGATTTCCGCCGGCCCGAACGCGAGCGAGATGGCGACCAGCGGCGGGGCCAGCAGCATGAGAGAAAACGCGCTGATCATGCCGCCGACGGCGGATGACACGGCGGCAATGCGTACGGCGCGCGCGGCCAAGCCTTTTTGCGTCATCGGGTAACCGTCGAAGGTGGTGACGATGGCCCCGGGAACGCCGGGAATACGCAACAGCACCGCTGGAATGGCGCCGCCATAGGAGCCGCCGTTGTGAATGCCGGCCATGATGGACAGCGCGATCACCGGGTTCATGCCGAACGTCAAAGGAATCAATAGCGAGATCCCGGTGGCGCCTGTCAGCCCCGGCATGGCGCCGAACAAAATGCCGCCGATGAGACCCAGCGTCATGGCGAGCAGGACTTCGGGTTGCATCACGACCCAGAACGAATTGAGAAGCGGTTCGAACATGTT
>DLVK01000136.1:0-816 GCA_003444235.1 Rhodospirillaceae bacterium | reverse complement strand
ACTTCATCCCATCACGGCATAAAAAATTCTTTGGGCAATTGGCGCTCGAACAGAATATCGAACACGACCAAAATCAGGGCCAAATAGAGGATCGTCGATAAGACGATCATCAGCCTGTTACGGAACCCCAACAGCCATGCCATGAGCGGAATGTATGCAAGGGTCGTGGTGTAATAGCCAAGATAATTGATGCCGAGGATATATACGGCCATCATCGATACGGCGAGGACGAAGCGACCGCCGTGAATGAAGAACTCCTCGTATGTTTTGCTGCGCCAATCGGCGAGAACGAAGGACCTAAGGATCATCCATCCTGACAGTATCAGCATGATGGATAGGATGATGCGCGGAAACTCGGCCGTTTCCGGCGGGTAGTCGTGTGTGTTGTAAAAGAGGAGAGCGCTGACGGCAAAAATGACAATCCCCGCGGTGCGATCGTGGTTTTTTAGCACGAACCCGAGCTCCCCCTCAGAATGGAGTTATAGTTGTCGTAACCGTTGTCGTAGATGCTTTGAGCGAGGCTGCGAAAGTTGTCCTTGTTCGATAGATCGCCGTAGCCGTCGCGATACGGAAAGTTCAGTTCATACATCCAACATGGCGACGGTACGGCCAAGCGGGGAAGGGCGCCGAGTGCGAGCCGGAGCAGTGTAGAGCCCGAACGGGGTGCGCTGAGGCAAAAAATCGGTTTGGCAATGTCGGGCATACGGGGGCTCGTTTGTTCACGGGGCCGGGCTCCAACTCGCCCGGCCCCGGATATTTTTCGCTGACGCGTGAACTGGCTGCCGGCCTTAATTCTTCTTTTTCTTTTTCTTCTTT
>DLVK01000110.1:2227-3101 GCA_003444235.1 Rhodospirillaceae bacterium | reverse complement strand
TAGCTTGAGCGCGTTCTCGGGCAAGCCGTCCGCCGCCTCGATATCACCGTCATAAATCGGCATCGGGTAATCCTTAAGATCGATAGCGGTCACCTCCGCACCGGCACCTTCGGCCCCCTTGGCCGCGGCTCTAACCAGCAGCTTGTTTAAAGACTCGTCGCGGAGGCTTCCGGCGAATGCGAGAATTTTCGGTTGTTTGCTCATGTCTTTCTCCTTTTTGCTTGTGATCACGCCGCCATATCGAAAAGCAGAAATTCGCTTTCCGCATCGGCACTGATCGTGATTTCCGATTCGTTCTCAATCGCCACCGCATCGCCGGCGGCCAGGTTTTCGCCGTTGACCGAAACCGTGCCGGCAACCATCTGAAGCCATGCCTTGCGGTCAGGCCCTATGGGATGACGAACGGTATCGCCGGGCTCTAACAACGAGGCATGAATATCCGCATCGCGATGAATCTTCAGCGAGCCCTCGCGGCCATCTCCCGAAACGATCAGCTGCAGCCGCCCCTGTTTCACCGACGGTGAAAAATTTAGCTGATCATAGCTGGGGGCAAGCCCGGCTTCCTCGGGGTTCAACCAAATTTGCAACAAATGTGCGGGGGTATCCGCCGACGGATTGATTTCGCTATGACGAATGCCGGTCCCTGCCGTCATGCGCTGCACGTCTCCGCTCTCGATGACCCCACCATGACCGAGACTATCTTCGTGGCGGAGTGCACCGTCGATCATATAGGTGACGATTTCCATATCCTTGTGCCCGTGAAGGCCGAATCCGCTGTCCGGCGCGATCCAGTCCTCATTGATGACCCGAAGCGGGCCGAATCCCATCTGTGCGGGGTCGTAGTAATCGGCGAAGGAAAAACTATGGCGGCTTT
>DLVK01000110.1:0-1910 GCA_003444235.1 Rhodospirillaceae bacterium | reverse complement strand
GAGCCAGTCGGCCCCGCCCCGTCCTCGTTGTTCGTTTCTACGTACTTTCAACATGATCAGATTCTCCTCTGAACCCGTTACATCTGGCAGGACCTTATCAGAGTATTTTTTAGGGATAATCACGTTATTTATTGACATATTGTCTATTTATTTTTGACAATAAGCGATGGATCGATTGCAAAATATGCAAAGCTTCATTGGTGTCGTCGACACGGGTGGGTTTACAGCAGCAGCCGAAAAGCTCGGCGTAACCCGCGCGGCGGTCAGCAAGCAGGTACAGCAGTTGGAAGATCATTTGGGTGCCCGATTGCTGAACCGTACGACACGGCGCGTCGCATTGACCGAAATCGGCAGTGCCTACTACGCGCGATGCGTCGCTATTCTTGCGGAGCTGGAAGAGACCGAAGCGGCGGTATCGAGCATGCAGGCCGCACCGCGCGGAAGTTTAAAGATCAACGCGCCGATGTCCTTCGGCATTCTGCACCTCGCGCCAGCGGTGGCGGATTTCATGGCGCTCTACCCCGAGCTACATGTCGTGTTGATGCTTAACGACCGAAGGGTCGATGTTCTGGAAGAAGGATTCGATATCAGCCTTCGCATCGGCAGACTGGAAGACTCCAGTCTGATAGCGCGCCGGATCGGTGATTCCCGTGCGACCCTTTGCGCATCACCGGAGTATCTTGCCCGCCACGGCACGCCTGAAACACCCGACCAACTAACCGAGCATAAGTGCCTGCTTTACGGTCATTCGCCTACCAATACCGAATGGCACCTGCAGGGACCGAACGGGCCGATATCCGTCCAGATACGACCCAGCCTATGCGCCAATAACGGCGAGGCATTGGCCGTTGCCGCCTGCCGCCACCAAGGCATAGTGCCGATGCCCAACTTTATTATCGGCCGTCATTTGCAAGCGGGCCGGGTCGTCCGGGTACTGCCCGACTATGCGCCAGAGCCGCTTCCAATGTCGCTTCTCTATCCGCCAACGCGCTATTTGACCGCGAAAGTGCGCCTTTTCATCGATTTTGTGGCCGAACGGTTCTCCGGCACTCCCCATTGGGATTTGATCGACTGAGCGGTGCGCCTTAATGCCACGATTGACTCTCGCCCGGACGTGCAGGAATTTACCCCGGTTACCGGGAGGCACAGGTGAAATCGCTAGACCAGTTCTGCCAGCAAAAGCTCGACCATATGGAGGCGCAGAAGTTACGGCGCACTCTTGTCGAGACCGATCGCTACGGGCCTGCCAAGGCCAGGCGAAGCGGCAAAGACATGATCTCGTTTTCGTGCAACGACTATCTCGATCTGTCGCACCACCCGAAAGTGATCGCCGCAGCCGAGGAAGCGCTGCAGCGTTACGGGGCGGGCTCCGGCGCGTCGCGGCTGGTCACCGGCAATACGCCACTCTATGCGGAACTGGAAGCAAAACTCGCCGCCTTCAAAGGCAGCGAAGACGCGATGGTCTTCGGCAGCGGTTACCTAACGAACCTCGGCGTTATTCCGTGCCTTGTCGGACGCGAGGATTTGGTGATCGCCGACGAGCTGTGTCACGCTTGCCTATATGCCGGCGCGCATTTGAGCCGTTCCGAATTCAAAACCTTTCCTCACAGTGATCTCGAAGCATTGGAGGCATTGCTGCGCGGGCATCGCCACGAAAGCTCCAAATGCATGATACTGGTCGACGGCGTTTACAGCATGGACGGCGACCGAGCACCGGTGAAGGACATCGCGCTCTTGGCGGAAGAATACGATTCCTGGCTATTGGTCGACGATGCCCACGGGCTCGGTGTCGTCGCCGGCGGTAAGGGTAGCTCTTATGTTGATGGCAATCAGGTGCCTGTGCCGCTGCAAATGGGCACGCTGTCAAAGGCAATCGGCGGTTACGGCGGGTATCTGTGCGCGTCACAGCC
>DLVK01000126.1:0-3342 GCA_003444235.1 Rhodospirillaceae bacterium | reverse complement strand
GCCGAAAGCGAGCCCATCATGCGGGGCATGGCGACCGCGGTCGCGAAGGTGTCCATACCTTGGAGGCAGCCGGCCGGGCCGATCGCAATTGCTACCAGCAGGCGCTGGCGCGGTGGTAGAAACTGCTCTTCGCGACTTGGTTCTGTGCTTGCGGCACTCATGGTTCGCGTGGCCCTCGTTTAAACTACAGTTTAGCCCGTTTGCGATGGCGCTGCCTATGGCGCCCATGCCATAGTCAGGCTGTGAATAGGACACTCAAATACGCGCTGGTTGCCTGTTTCGGCATGGTTGCACCGACCTGGGCGCAGCAAGCGGACTGGCAAACGCCGAAAACCCAGTCCGCCGAGCCAAAACCCATTGGTTCGCCACGGGACGTGGCCCGGTTTTTCGTCAAGCATACCGGCGTAAACCGAAACTTCATTTATATCCTGCTGCATGCCACCCAGACCTCGCCTCAGGTTCAGGCGCTTTACGGTCAATTTCCGAAAGAGAAGGTGGATAAGGCGGTCCGGATCGCGATTCAGCCCGTAGTGCGCAAACACTTCGCCGAATGGGAGGCCAATTTGGCTTTAACCTATCTCGAGTTTTTCACGCCCGAGGTACTGCACTCACTCGCGACCGAGCGGACGAATTCGCCCTATTTCGGTGAGTTTCAGGCCAAAAGCCCGAAAGTGGGCCCTCGCATGCGTGAACGTATCGCCGGCCTGCTGAACGAAGCCAGCGTGGAAGCAATCAATATAGTTAGAAGCGAATTGAAGAAAACGCCGTAACTATTTGATTTAGTTTCGGTACGACGGGTCGATCCTGTCGAGTTTTCGGAGCAGCGCGGGCCAAGCACCGTCATGGCGGGAGCGGCCACGCTGATTCTGAATTTGGTAATAATCTTCGCAGGTTTCGTAACTCACCTGGCGCATAGTGCCACCGCCGCCCTGCATGGCCATGGTGTACATTTGCGTTTCACAAACCTTTTCGAGCCGTCGCATGAGCCCGAACGCTTCGGGGATACTTTCCCCGGTCGTCAACAGCCCGTGATTGCGCAAAACCATCACTTTCTTGTCCTGCCCCAAGTCACGTTGCAGGGCTTCGCACTCGTCGACACCGCCTTCGCGCGATGCGGGACCTTCGTAATCGTGATAGGCGATCCGCTTATAGAACGCGATGGAAAGCTGATTCAGCGGCAAGACGCCTTCCTCGATTGAGGATACGGCCATCCCGGCGACGGTGTGTGTGTGGAGCGCACAAGTGAGATCGGGCCTGCCTTTCAGTACTGCGCTATGGATATTGAAGGCAGCGGTCGACATGGAATAGTTGGTGTCGTCCAGGATCTCACCGTCATAATTGACTCTGAGGAGACTGGTAGCGGTGATTTCATCGAAATACATGCCGTACGGGTTGAGAAGGAACTCATCCTTGGTCCCAGGCACTCGAGCGGAAATATGGGATGCCAGCAGATCGGACATGCCGAAATGCTCGACCAATCGGTAGCAGGCGGCCAAATCGGTTCGTACCTGCATTTCCGCCGCCGGAATCTTACGTGCCATCACTTCTCTCCTCGTTCACGCTGAGGTCGGAACGGTAAGAGTGTGAGCGATTGCTGTCAATGGGATGTGCAACGCAAAGGGGTTGCCTCAATTTGCCGCGGGCATCGAAATGGCACTGGTCGGCCGCTTGATGCAATATGCCGATGTGTTTGCGGTCACGACGATCCTTTTTCACAAATTGAGTTAATTGAGATTTTGCGTCGTCCTGTTCGCGCTGTTTTTGAGCTAATCGCACGATGCCCAAGATTGTCGCCACGACACGAATTTTCGATGAGACCGCCGAAACGCTGCGGAAACATGGCGACTTGGTTTTCAATGAGAGCCGCGACCATGCTTGGACACGGGACGAGACCCTGGCCGAATGCCAGAATGCGGATGCGGTCATGGTGTTTATGCCCGATCGCATCGATGCGGCGTTCCTCACCGCATGCCCCAACCTGAAAATCGTCGCTTGCGCCCTAAAAGGGTTTGATAATTTCGATATCGATGCCTGCACCGCCGCAGGTGTGTGGGCCAGCATCGTACCCGACCTCCTGACCGAACCGACGGCGGAGTTAACCGTGGGGCTAATGATTTCGCTCGCGCGCAATATTCCCGCCGGCGATAGGCAGGTACGAAGCGGCGCCTTCGTCGGCTGGCGCCCGACGCTCTACGGAACCGGCCTTGCAAACAGTACCGTCGGGTTGCTGGGTTTCGGTGCCGTCGGCCAGGCGGTTGCCGAACGGTTGCAGGGGTTTGGCGCGACTTTGCTTTACAACGACACCGCGCCCAACCGGGATACTGCGGAGGGGCTGAACACAGGATATTCGGAATACGACGAATTGCTCGAAAAGAGCGATTTCGTCGTCGTTTGCTTACCGCTGAGTGACGATACGCTTCATCTCGTGGATTCAGCGGCTATCGCACGCATGAAGCCGGGATCTTTCCTGATCAATCCCGGGCGGGGGTCGGTCGTCGATGAGGCCGCGGTCGCAGACGCGTTAGCCAGAGGTAAGTTGGCAGGCTATGCGGCGGACGTGTTCGAGTTCGAGGACTGGGCGCGGACGGATCGACCTAACGAAGTTTCTGAAGACTTACGTGGCGATCCGGATCGTACCTTGTTCACGCCTCATATCGGTTCGGCAGTAACGGAGGTGCGCATGGCGATCGAGCGGCAAGCGGCTGAGAATATCGTTGCGGTGTTGAGCGGCAAAGCGCCGCCGGATGCGATCAACCGAGTTTAGGTCGCGCAACGTACTGTTCCCGGGTTACGACACCACGCTCCAAAGCTTCGACCCGGAGTTCGCGCCGGCCGATACGGGTATCCACCGCCTCGGCGCCCTGCATCTCGGCGAGTGCGTCTCGGTTCTTGCGTTCTTGTTCGAGCATTTTCCTGATTGTGACGCCGTAGGCCTGGCTGAGGTCAATGCGTTCGACCATTTCCCAGCCCGCTTTGTCGAGGAGTACGGGATATCCGCCCTCGACATCGACCTCGACGGCGTTCGGGCCCATTTTAACACCCAGCGCGTAGTCCTCTTCGGACAGGCCTTCGGGAAGCGAGATAACCGAGAACACGTAAATTCCGTCGTCTTTGATGACCCGGCGAGCTTCTTGCGACACGGCAAGTTTGGCCGGGGTTCAGCAAAACACGTCGGAGTGAAAAACCGCATCGAAACCGCCATGGCCGAAGGGGAGCCCGGTACCATTGGCGCGGGCCACGTTAATTCGTTCGCCGACACCGTCCGCTTCCGCGCGACCCCTGAGAACTTGCAAGCCTTCGACTGGAAGATCGATACAAACCGCCTCGCAACCGGTTTGCTCC
>DLVK01000252.1:0-3153 GCA_003444235.1 Rhodospirillaceae bacterium | reverse complement strand
CCACCTTCGCAGTCCCGGAAATAGGTAGCCGAATGCGATGCTCCGGATGCGGTTCAAAGGACGTTGCCGCGCGACCGGATTGGCCGTCGCTCGGACAGGTAGCGCGACACGGATAATAGATATTGCAGAACGGCAGCGCCGCATGCGAGCCGAGTTCCTGGCGGGGCGAAAATTGACCTCCGAGTCGCAGTAGCGATTCCAGATACTTAGCAACACCCGCGGCTCTTATATCACCTCGTTCACCGACGATTCACTGAATTCAGATTCGTCCTTCGAATCAAAAAAACAATTATGTTACAGCCTCAACCCCCTTGATTCGCCTTCTCAGCCCGAAGCGCCGTTGACGATGCCTCAGACTCCCGCCATAAATTGGAGAACTGCAATTGCGGCAAAGAATAAAACAGGATTTTGTGGGGGAGGTCGCGTTAAACACAATATATTGTGTGAATCAGCGCGATTGAGCCAAAATCGGCTTTAGTCATCAGAATGGGGATTTTGACGATGGAATGGACAGAGGCACGCGTCGACAAACTGAAACGGCTCTGGGAAGACGGCTTGAGCGCCAGCCAGATCGCGGAACACCTCGGAGACGTCACGCGCAACGCCGTTATCGGCAAGGCCCATCGCCTCGGCCTCTCGTCACGACCATCCCCCATCAAACGGACTAACCATCCAATCGTGGGAGCGCCCGAGCGGATGTGCCAATGGCCGATTGGAAACCCGCGCGACCCAAGCTTTCATTTCTGTGGCAAACCCGCAGCGCCTGATCGCCCATATTGCGACGAGCATTGTGCGATGGCCTATCGCCGCAAAAACGACAACGCGGCCTGACACAGCCAATTGTTACACAAGCAGGCCGAACTAGGCCTTTTCGACTTGCCCGTTACGCATCGTTTCGGTATCGCCGATAAGTAGCAGCAACGACTAAGCAGCAACTGCCGTCTTTTCCAAAGGCATGCTATCGAGGGCGGAACGAATGGCGTTGATCGGTTCGGGGATTTCATGTGCCGTTTCGCTCAAGCATCGGCGCCAAGCGCGAGCACCAGGTAATCCCTGGAAGAGACCGAGCATATGACGCGTGATCGACCGTAGAGGCGTTCCATTCACTGTTTCTTTTTCGATATAGGCCAGCATTTCCAGGCCCACATCGCGACGGGAGCGGGGCACCACGCTGGAATCGTAATAAAACCGGTCGATCATGGCGAGTATGAAAGGATTCTGGTACGCGGCACGCCCCAACATGACCCCATCGACATGAGACATATGCAGGTCGATCTCCTCCAACGTCCCGATACCGCCATTCGCAATAATTGTCATCTCAGGCATTTCCGCCTTCAATCGATAAACGATGTCGTAACGTAACGGTGGGACTTCGCGATTCTGTTTCGGACTTAATCCGTGCAACCAAGCCTTCCGGGCATGTACGATATGTCGGCTCGCACCCGCCTCATATGCAAGACGCGCCAATGTCGACAGGCTCGACCATTCGTCCTGGTTATCGACGCCGATCCGCGATTTCACGGTAATGGGAAGATCGATAACAGACGCCATACTCTCGACACATTGAGCAACGTGCTCGGGCTCTCGCATCAGGCACGCGCCGAATCGGCCGGACTGAACCCGATTGCTGGGACATCCGACGTTCAAGTTGATCTCATCGTAGCCCCAATCGGCGCCAATCCGCGCGCACTCAGCAAGTAACCAGGGGTCCGAGCCGCCGAGCTGCAACGCCACCGGATATTCACTTTCGTCAAAGCCCAGTAAACGTTGCCGATCACCGCGCAGAATCGCCTCCACCGTTACCATTTCAGTGTACAGAAACGGGCGCCGCGATATCAGGCGAAGCATGTATCGGCAGTGACGGTCGGTCCAATCCATCATTGGCGCAACCGACACGAGATTTGCTGGTTTTCGGTTCATACAGTCTTAATAACGCGGTTTGATTGCGCCGCAAAGTCTGCGCATTGCGTCGCGGTTCGTTTCCGATAAGCTCGTGGACGCGGATGGCACTGTATGAAAGGGAAACGCTATGAATGAATCGATCGTTTCGGTACTGGTTGTCGGATACGGCACAATGGGCCGCGGTATCGTCAAAACCTTCGCAGAGAACGGATTCGAGACAAGTGTGCTGACCCGTGACCCGTCGCGCATAACCGACTTGCCAAAAGGTACCAATGCGATTGCGGAACTTCCGGAATCTGCGCCCGATCTTGTCATCGAATCGATCCCGGAGAAGTTGGCACTCAAGCACGAACTCTTCCTCAAACTCGAGGCAGCCTACGGCAACGCATCCATTCTCTCAACGAATACATCGGGCTTGCCGATCGACGAGGTTGCCCGCCCGCTCGCACATAAGGACAGATTCATCGCCATCCACTATATGCAGCCAGCTGAAGCATTCCCACTCGTCGAAGTCTGCCGGCTCGAGGAAACTTCTGACGAGACCATGAGCGCATGCGTCGAGGCGTTGGCGCGATCCGGCAAGGAGGCCATCGTCCTCCAACGACCGATTATCGGCTTTCTAATCAATCGGCTTCAACATGCGCTATTGCACGAAGCCTACTGCATGATTGAGGACGGGATTGTTACCGTCGAAGACGTCGATAAGTTTGCACGCCGCGGATTTGGTCCGCGTATGTGCGTTACCGGATTGATCGAGCAGAAAGATTTAAGCGGCGTGGACGTCAACGCGGCGGCCCAACGTTCGATCGTACCTGACCTCTACCACACCCGCACGCCCTGTCAGATGGTCCAAGATATGGCAACACGTGGCGACCACGGGGCCAAGACGGGCAAAGGATTTTACGATTGGAGCGATCGCGACGTAGACGCCTATCGCCAGGCAGCATCCGACAAACTCGGCCGGCTGTGGTCTGCGCTTTCTGATAAAAAATAAACGATTCGATGAGAATTTTGCGGCAGTAAAGAAGACACGCCGACTGGGAAGGGATAAATGACCGGCCGATAACAGGGAAAATGTCATTGCCGGTCGGACAATCGGAACCGCAATATCGCGATCCCGATTGAAATCGACGATACCGCTGACCGATTGAAGCAATCAAATTCTTACGCTCAAATGCCCAGCTATAAGCTATCTGCGGCACCTCTGCGCACCACAATTGCTCGCTCCGTTCCGCGAGGCGGGTGCCTCCC
>DLVK01000099.1:0-4719 GCA_003444235.1 Rhodospirillaceae bacterium | reverse complement strand
GTCCTGCTGGTCGGCGGAAAGTTTGGTGTAGTAGAGCGCCTTCAGGGCAATTCGGTCTTTCAGAGGCCGGAAGGCTCGAGCCGTGTTTTTGATGTTCTTCCAACTGTCGTCGGCAAACACCACCGCTTTGATATCGGTCGGGGTAGCGGCCAGCAGCATGCGTAGAAAAAGCCCCTTATCCTGGCCAGCCAGCATCATCACGCCGTTGTCGTAGGCGGCGGCGCGGGGGCTTTTTAGGAGTTTGGCTTTTTCCGAGTTGTTGAAGCCGCAACAGGTCGCTGCCACGTTGCGAATAATTTCGGCGGTGATCCAGCCACGGCGCTGGCAAATACCGCCGGTACAGGTGGGGGCCGTTGGAAAGGCAATCGTTTGATCGGTCAGTTCGCGAAGTGTGGCGCTCATATTGATTGGGCCCCGGGCGGTGAGCGCCATTACCGGGTGACCCTTTTCGATCAGGCTTTTGACGATCGTGTGGGTGTTCGGTTGCGTCTTTTTCATGTCGCCGATGGCGTAGGCCAGGGCATGTAGCGCGTAGAGCGCTTGCGGCGTATCGTCGACCCGGTGCTCGCCTTTTCCCGTCTTTGCCATTGGGTGCTGCCATTTGAACCAGGCATGGGAGCCGAAATCCTTGGTCGAGGTGAGCAGCGTATCGTCGACGTCGAATACCACCAGGATTTTCGATCTCGGGTAGTGTTCGGCAAATCTGTCGGCAGCGGTGGCGACTTCTTCCAGTGCCGGCGATCTGGGGTAGGATTTTTCTTCAAGCGGCGCGGCGACGGCTGGGCAGCCCGCAAAAACCGACAGGGCGAGAACTATCGCGAGGCGGAACATTATCTAGCTTTCTAGTTGGTCCAAAAACGCGCTCAATTCATCTTCATCGATAGTCACCATTTCGCCGTCGGCCGGATAGCTGCCGTCGCGCACGGCTTCCCGATATGCTTTGAGTGCGGCGAGGCGTTCGGTCTCGATCTGACGGTGAAGGCGGGCGAGATCGCCGAAAGCACGGGCATGGCGAGGTGGATTCGGGTTTTCGCCGGTTAAATCCTCGATGAAACAATGAATTACGTCCGCACCGGCGCCTGCGCCGAGGGAAACGGTAATCAGGCCGGTTCGCTTGGAAATTTCCGCCATGACCGGTGCCGGCACCACTTCGACCTCGACCAGAGCCGCTCCCGCATCTTCGAGGCGGCGGAACTGTTGATAGAGTTCGAACGCCTCGTTTGCGGTCTTGCCGACCGCCCGTAGCCCGCCAGTCCAGGTCGATTTTCGCGGAACCAGGCCTAAGTGACCCATTACAGGGATATCTTCCTTGGCGAGCAAACTGACCACATCGAGGCTCCGTGCGGTCAACAGCGCGTCCGCACCGGCAGCGAGTGCCTTGAAGGCCTCGCGCAGGATGTCGTCCCCGGTAACGAAATTCTGCCAGGCGATGGTCGCGGTCAGGAACAGCGTGTCATTGCCGCGCCGCACGTCCTCGACAGTGGGCGAGGTGCAGATCAGCATATCGAGCCCGGCTTCGCCCGCCGCCGCGGCTTCGACGGCGGTTGCGACCTTGGTCTGCACGAATTGCCGTTTGCCTTTCGCGCTCCGCATATCGGCGATCGTGAGATTACGCTCCGCCGGCTGAGCGTTCCATGTGTAAATATTTTTCATGCGCTAGCCTCTAGGCCGTTCCCGTTTCACGCATACTTCAAATATTGGCCGTACCAGTCGCAGTCGACCTGTTCAACATACGCATCGATCAGCTTTTTCGTGATAGGGCCCGGCATGTCGCCCTCAAGCTCATAACCATTGACGCTGCGGATCGGGCATATGCACCAGCTGGTCGAGGTAATAAAGGCCTCGTCCGCATTAACCGCGTCGTAAAGATCGATGTCGGCCTCTTCGCAGGGAATGCCGGTGGCCTCAGCGAGTTCTATTGCCGTTTCGCGGCTGATCCCAGGCAGCACGTAACGCTCTTGCGGTGTCAAAACCACGCCGTCCTTGACGATGAAGACGTTGCTGCCGCGACCTTCGGCGAGATTGCCGTTGGTGTCGAGCAGGACCGGTTGTGCCTCGGGCTGCAGCCGTTTGACCTCCAGATCGGCGAGGATCAAGTTCATATAATTGCCGATTTTGGCCCGCGGGCTCACCGTATCCGGAGCCGGTCGGCGCATCGAGGGCACGACGATATCGATCCCGTCGCGGAATGCGGCCGCCCTGTCCGTGTACGGTAACGGCCGACATTCGACGATCACTGTGCAATCGGGATAGTCGGGATGTAGCGGCCGGTCCGACGCGTCGAGACCTCGGCTCACCCGTTGGGTAACCCAAATATCTTCATCCTCGGCAACGGTTTGCAGATTGTGGGCTACGACTTCTTCGGTCGCCTGGGCGAAATCGGCTTTCGATAGGCCTGGTTCGAGACGCGTATAGGCGAGCGAGCGCATCAACCGGTCGAGATGTTCGTCGAGTTTGAAAATCCGGTGGTTGAATGTGCGGGTGGTGTCGTAGACCGCATCGCCATATTTGAAACCACGATCGCGGAACGGGATCAGTGCCTCGCGTTCCGGGACCAATTCGCCGTTCAACCATACGACCCATTCGTTTTGCGAGACCATTTGATGCTTTCCTTTTTCTGACCTTGTTTGCGCGCCGACCGAGCATTTGCCCGAGTGGGTGAACTCTAAACCGAACAGCGAAACCTACCAAGCCGGCTGGCGCTGCGTGCGCGGGCGTGTATGCTGAAGCTCAGCACTGGGAGGGAGTTAACAAAAATGGCGCGCATAGCAGTCGGCGGGTTCATGCATGAAACCAATTGTTTCGTGCCCGGAGTGACGGATTTCGATTATTTCGCTGAGCATCGCGACCGACCGCCACTTTGCCGGGGGACGGAGATTTTCGATTGGCTGCCCGGTGCCGGTATGGGCATGTCGGGCTTTCTCGAAGCTATCGGGAAAGAGCACGAGTTGGTGCCGTTGGCTTGGACGTCCGGTGGTGCCGGAGCGCTGGTATCGCGCGATGCGTTCGAGCGTTGCTCCAGCGAGATCGTCGGCATGCTGTCGCAGGTGATGCCGGTCGATGCGGTCTATCTCGACCTGCATGGCGCATGTACCAGCGAAGACTTCGAAGATGGCGAAAGCGAGTTGTTGCGCCGCCTGCGCGCGGCCTTGGGCGATGACGTGCCTATTGTCGCCAGTCACGACTACCACGCCAACGTTACGCCCGAGACGGCGGAGTATTGCGACGCGCTTTGCAGCTATTACGCATATCCCCATATCGACCGCCCGGAGACCGGCGAGCGCACCGCCGCTGCACTTGAAACCATTCTCAAGCGCGGTTTGCCGACGGCGAAGGCGATCCGCAAGCTTCCCTTCCTAATTCCGCTTACCTTCCAGTGCACCATGACTGAGCCGTCGGCGGGCATCGTCGAAGCTTCGAAAGTGGGCGAGGCCGCGAGCGAAGATGTGTTGACGCTGGCATACCTTGCAGGCTTCCCGCCATCTGATCAGTTTTGGTGCGGGCCGTCGGTGGTTTGTCACGGGTATGACGAGGCGGCGGTCAATAACGCGGCGGACGCGTTGGCACAAAAAATCGAAGATCTCGAATCTGCGTTTGCCGAGAACGAACTGACGCCAGACGATGCGGTCAAACAGGCGATGGAAATCGCCACATCGGCGTCGAAGCCGGTCGTCATCGCCGATACTCAGGATAATCCCGGTGCCGGTGGGACATGCGATACCACCGGAATGCTGGCGGCGTTGGTCGAGAACGATGCCGGCGGTGCGGTGATGGGGGTCCTCAGCGATGCTGCGGCCGCCGATGCGGCCCACGAAGCGGGAGAAAATGCCGAAATAGAGATCGACCTCGGCGGCAAAGGCGGAATCGAAGGTGATGCGCCTTTCAAAGGCAAGTTTACCGTGGCCAAGCTCGGAGACGGGCAAGTGCACTGTACCGGCCCCTATCAAGGCGGACGGATTATGGATTTGGGCAAAATGGCTCTGTTAAGAACCGGCGGTGTGTCTGTGGTCGTTGCCAGCAAGCGGGTCCAAGCGGGCGACAAAGAGATGTTTCGCCATCTTGGCATCGAACCGGCGGATCAAAAGATTTTGGTGTTGAAAAGTACGGTCCATTTTCGTGCCGATTTCCAACCGATCGCCGAGAAGGTGCTGGTGGCGCTGGCGCCGGGCGGGCATATCTCCGATCCTAGACAATATCCCTATACCAAACTCCGGCCCGGAATCCGGCTGGTGCCGTTGGGGCCGGAGTGGCAGCCGGACTGATTGCGGCAGCGGTTTAGGCGAGCAAGAGCACTGCTCACACATTTGAATTTGACGTCGCCGCTGAGCGCTATTCCATGCCGAGTTCGTCGGCGAGACCAAATTCGACCGCGAGTTTGGTCAGTTTCTCCCAGGTCGTGTCCTCGATAAAGATGCCGTCTTTGCGCTTTTGTTGCGTTTTGAGATGTTCCGGCTCGCCCGGGTAGAACACCCGCTCGAACCCAGGACGCGGCGGTGTAGAGGTTAAATATTCGGCGAACTCGGTCACTTCCTTTTTAAAGACATCAAGGTCGCGAAAGGCAGCGACGTTGTAACAGGAGATAAAAACACCGTCGTTCGATCGGCCTGTCGGTTCGATCCCGAAGCCGAGCCCGGGCAGCACGCCCGACAGGAGCTCGACCATGGAGGCAAGCGCGAAGCCTTTGTAGCCTTCCGTTCCTCCCATCGGCAGTATTGCGCC
>DLVK01000018.1:0-4105 GCA_003444235.1 Rhodospirillaceae bacterium | reverse complement strand
CATGATCGCGATCATCATTCAGGGTTTCGGGTTCGGCTTCTTTTTCGTAGCCGGCAATGCGATGACATTCGCGACGCTCCCCACCGAACACCGGGCCGAAGCCACCGCATTTATGAGTCTGATGCGTAAAATCGGCTCCAGCGTGGGCGTTTCGGTGCTTGTCGGCATGCTGACCCGGAATACCCAACGCAATCATGAGATTTTGGGCTCCAATGTTAGTCAAATGAACGAGGTCTTTCGCCATCGCCAATTGCCGGAAAGCTGGAGCTTGACCGACATGCGGGGCATGGCCGCCTTCGATCAGGAAGTGACTCGGCAATCGGAATTCATCGCCTACCTATTCGATTTTCATGTGCTCGGTATCGTCATCCTGCTGATGATGCCGCTGATCCTGTTTTTCAGAAACGTCGAGCCACCGAAAAAGAAATCCGCGACCAAAGACTGACATGAGCGATCGAGACGACAGCAAAGATCCGGAAGACGAGGACGAATCGCCGCTAACACCGCGCGAACGTATCGCGGTGGTGGTCGGCATCCTGCCGGCGGGCATGATTACCGGCATGGACACCTTTGCCGTCGGTGTCGCGTTACCGCGCATGCAGGGCGTACTCTCGGCAACATTGGTCGAGATTTCCTGGATACTGACCGCATATCTGGTCGCGTCCACCGTCTTTACGCCGATGTATGGCTGGCTGGCCCGGCGGATTGGCCGGAGACGGTTGTTCGTCACCATCATCGTCGGCTTCTGCGCCTGTGCGACCCTGATCGCCCAATCGGACAGCTTGGAAGAGATTATCTTTTTTCGCTTTTGCCAGGGCTTTTTCGGGGCCGGCTTCAATCCACTTTTGATGCAAGTTGTCCTGGCAACTTTTCCGGTACGTCAACAAGGCATTGCCTTCGGCTGGCTAACCACCGGGCGTATGAGCGGGATTATCGTCGGGCCGCTGTTGGGCGGTATCATGACGGAGTATTTCTCTTGGCGGTTCGTATTTCTGACCAACCTGCCGCTCGGACTGTTCGCCGCTTATCTCATTCTCCGCTACGTCCCCAAGGGGCATCCGGAAAGCACAAAAAAATTCGATATTTTCGGATTCCTGGTGTTGGGCGTTTCGATTCTGGCGCTGCAATATGTGCTCGACCAAGGCCAGACCCTAGGTTGGTTCGATTCACTCAAGATTGCCGTCGCCGCGGGCATAGCTGCCGCGACGTTCTATGTGTTCTGCGGTCATATGTTCCTAAGCCGAAACCCGTTCATCAATCCCAGGGTCTTCTTCAATCGAGAATTTGCCATCGGGCTGATTTTCGGATTCCTGTTGAACTTTATGGTTTTCGGATATGCGGGTCTGATTCCACCCATTTTGCAAAACCACATGGGTTACCCGGTGATCTCGACAGGCTTGCTCATGGTGCCTCGCGGTATCGGAACCATGGTCGCCTCTCTGGTCGCGGGCGCGATGTTGTTGCACTGGTCCGCAAGACCGGTCGCGGTGATAGGCATCGTCTGTATTGGCGCCTCCACCTGGTGGCTGTCCTTCTTCACGCCCAACTCCGATGCGATATCGATATCGCTCGCGCTTTTTATGCAAGGTTCCGGCTTCGGCTTTCTCTCGGTGTCGCTGACCACGGTTGCGTTCCAATCCATGTCGCCGGCACTCCGCGCGGACGGCACTTCGGTCCTCAGTCTGTTCCGGCGCTTGGGATCGTCGATCGGTGTATCGGTTTTGGTGACCCAACTCGCGCGCTCGACCCAAAGCGCGCGTCAGGTATTGGGCGAGAACTACACCCAACATAACGAACTCTTCAAACATTTGCCGCTGCCCGACAAATGGACGCTGGAAAGTTTGCCCGGCATGCTGTCGATGGAAAAAGTCATCGACAAACAGGCGGAATTCATCGCCTATCTGCATGATTTCCGCCTCATGACCCTGCTGATGGTGTTGCTATTGCCGTTGGTGCTAGTGTTGCGAATCCGGCCCCCGAGAGACATGGATCGCAAAAAAGAGTCGAAGAAAGACGACTGAGGAAAGATGGCCAGCACCACCGCCGACGAACCTACTCACTTGCCGCCCAGAGAGCGCTTCTGGGTTGCGGTGGCGATCGTGCCCTGCGGCTCGATGCAGGGCATGGACACCTTCGCCGTTTCGGTCGCGTTGCCGATCATGCAGGGAAGTTTCTCGGCAACCATTACCGAAATCTCTTGGGTTCTGACGTCATATCTGGTCGCAGCGGCCATCTTCATGCCGTTTTTCGGATGGGCCAGCCGCAAAGTCGGCCGCAAGAAACTGCTGTTGTGTACCATAGCGGGCTTCACCGTTTGCACCGTGTTGGTCGCCACCTCGACGTCACTCTACGAACTCATCCTGTTCCGATTTATCCAAGGTATCTTTTCCGCGGGCCTCAACCCGCTGAGCCAGCAAGTTCTGCTCGCGGCCTACCCGCGCGAGGAACATCCGAAAGCGTTTAGCTGGATGTCGTCCGGCCGGATGGTCGGTGTGATGGTGGGACCGATCCTCGGCGGCTTTCTCACCGAGCTGCTCGATTGGCGCTGGGTTTTCTGGGCCAACATTCCGGTCACACTCGCCGCCTTCTATTTGGTCGCCCGCTACATACCCGAAGGCGGCGTCCAAAAAGAAGCCAAGTTCGATCTGTTTGGCTTTATTTGCCTGTCAGTCGCCATCTTGTTCCTGCAACTGATGCTCGATCAGGGCGAACGGTCTGAGTGGTTCGAGAGTAATATGATCATCGCCTTTGCCGCACTGGCGGGCATCGGCGCGTATCTGTTCGCGGTTCATATATCCACTTCGCGAAACACATATGTCGATCCACGGGTGTTCCTTAACCGGGATTTCTTTATCGGTATGGTGATGGTCTTCATGCTGGGCTTCATGATTTACGGCATGGCCGGTCTCCTGCCGAAAGTGGTGCAGCATCATATGGGGCACCCGCCGACCTCCGCGGGGCTAGTTATGGCGATGCGCGGGATCGGCTCGATCACCGGCGCGACGGTCGCTGGCTGGCTTTTGCAAGGTAAAGACCCACGCCCCACCGTAACGTTGGGCCTATTGTCGATGGCCGGCTCCATGTGGCTGCTGTCCTTGATTACCCCGGACGTGCCGATCCTCTATGTCATGCTGATCGTTATTCTTCAGGGATTCGGAATCGGTGCATTCACCGTACCGATTACCGCCTGCGCCTTTTACAGTCTCGACCCGGCGCTGAGGCCGGACGGCACGGTGATGAATTCGTTGGCTCGACGGCTGGGCACCTCGATCGGCATTTCGGTCCTGGTTAGCGTGCTGGTGCACAAAACCCAATCCGTTCGCACCAGCCTCACCGAGCATATTTCCCCCGAACGGTTGCGCGAACTGCCGCTTCCCGAAAGTTGGAATCCGGACGAACAACCCGGAGTCATGCGCCTCAACAAGGTGGTCGATCAGGAGGCGGAATTCCTCGGCTTCCTGTTCGATTTCCAGCTTATGACCGTATTGATGTTATGCCTTTTACCGCTGGTTTTGCTGATGCGGCTCGATCCGAAAAAGAAAGAATAGACGTTTCATTCGGTCGGATCGCGGAAATCCTCGGCATCGCGCGGTAGAGGCGGATAGGCCGCCGGGCCCAACTCGGACACAAACCCAAGCGTCGTCATATCCTCGATCCTATCGGGATAAAGCACCCCATTGAGGTGATCGGTCTCATGCTGAAGCAGACGCGCATGAAAGCCGTGCGCGGTAAAGGCGCTGACCTCACCATCGAGACCTGCGGCTTCGAAACGAATATCGGTGAAACGCGGAACCTGGCCGTAGAGGCCGGGTAACGATAGGCACCGCTCCCAATAGTGTTTCTTGTTTTTGTCGACGGGCTCGAACGTCGGATTGATAGCCACTGTCCAAGGAATTTCCGTCATATGGGAACCAGCCGGCATCACATCCCGCCGGACGCGATAGACGAACATTCTAATCGGCTCGTAAATCTGCGGCGCGGCAATACCGTTGCCGCCCACATCCTCGCAAGTTTCGATCAAATCGGTTGCGAGTTGAGCGATCTCGGGGGCCGTCGGGTCTTCCACCGGCGCGCATTCGCGTCTCAAAACCTCATGCCCCATACG
>DLVK01000482.1:0-5376 GCA_003444235.1 Rhodospirillaceae bacterium | reverse complement strand
CTTTTGCAGACTGCGCTGCAAGCTTTCCAGGCTATCGGCGGTCTGTTCGAGCAGCGCCTGGATGAAAGCGGGCACCGTTTGATCGCTCTCGCCGCCGAGAAGACCGGAGCCGAGGCGTGTCTGACCCGAGAGCCAATCCTCAAGTTCGTTATAGAAACGGTTTTGTGCCTGACCGACCTGCAGTGCGAGGAAACCTAAAATCAAAGAACCCGCAAGCCCAAAGAGCGAGGAACTGAAAGCCGTCCCCATGCCGGCCAAAGGCGCTTTCAAGCCGGATTTCAATTTTTCGAAGAAATCCGCCGTATTCTCACCACTGACCGCCAAGCCGCCAATGACCTCGCCCACTGAATCTATGGTCTGCAAGAGGCCCCAAAATGTTCCCAGCAATCCCAAAAACACCAAGAGCCCGATCATGTAGCGCGACGTCTCGCGAATTTCGTCGAGCCGTGTCGCGATACCATCTAGCAACGTACGTAGCGCCATGGTCGACAAACTGAGCCGGCCGGCCATCCGTTCGCCGAGCATACTGGCCATAGAGGCGAGAAGCCGTGGTTCCGCTACCGAGCTGGTAACCGGCCCGTCGCGTTGAAAACTTTCTATCCAAACCACTTCGCGCTGGAGCATCGCCGCGCTTCGAAAACTATGGCCGATGCCGATTATCAACGCGCCAACGATGATGCCGTTAAGCACCGGATTGGCCATAAACGCTTCGAATAACGAGGGTGCCAACAACGCAATGCCCGCGACGATGATCGCCAAAAACAGCATCATGCGTATGAGATATTTAGCCGGCCGAGTCATTCTTTAGGCTCCGCATTGGTTTATCTACAATCTCCTCGGCTTCATGTGGCCGAGTTTGCCGAGTTTGCAATGTCACTTCTTAACTTCGATATCGACCCGGTCCGGTTTCCCGCCCTTGACCTTATTGCCGAGGGCTCGAACGTCCATCCGCGTGCTGCGTACACCGCGTTTCATCAGATAAGTACGTACCGACAAGGCACGGAACAACGACACACGGCGCGCCTGACTGGGTGAGCCCTTAACGCTGCCCGCATAACCTTTTAATTGGAGCCGAAGCGATTTGTCCGATTTCATCTTCTTGATCAGATTGACGAGGAATGGCCCAGCAGTCGGTGGAATATCTGTCGCTTTAGTCGCGAAATTCACTGTCACCTTTTGCCCATCCTCACTGGCAACCGCAGGCGGTGTGCCGGATGGCAACGAGGCCACTTGCGGGGGCTTAGCGGGTTTTGCCGACGGCGGCGGCGTAATCCTCGGTGGCGCTGCCTTAGCCGCTTTCGGGGGCAGAGGAGGAGCAACGGATTTCGACTTGGCCGGCGGTGGAGGGACAGCCGGTGCCGATGGTGCCGCGACTTTCGGCGATATCGGCGGCGGTGGCGGCACCGCAACTTTGGGTGCTGCGGCAGGCGGCGGCGGAACAGCCACCTTCGGTGCCGAGGGTGTGGCGCGTGGGACAGATGGCGGCTTAGGCGTCGGAGGCGATACCGCGACCTTCGGAGGAGCGGGTTTGGGAGGTGTGACCGGAGCGGCAACCTTGGGCGGCGGCGGTGTAGCTACCTTAGGTGCCGACGGAGCCTTGGTTTTGGCTGTTTTCGGTAACGCTGGCACGACCGGACTCGGGCGGGCGGGCGGCAAATTTACCCCGGGTACTCCGGGTGGAGGTGGGGGTGGTGCAGCGCGCGCGGCGGCAGGCGGAGCAGCCGGTGGCGGCGCTGTTCTTTTAGCACCGAGGTTATCGACCTCGCTCTGTCTGATTTGCCCGAGAACACTAGGGCCCTTGCCAACAACTTGCTTCGGTGGAGGTGGCCGCTTCGGTGTCGGCCGCGCCAATCGTGACGGAGGCAACGGCGGTCGCGGAGCCGTCACGCGCGAACGCGGCATTCGCCTCGGTGCCGGCAACAATCGGCTAGGTGCACCGGGAGCGTAGCCCCGGCGTGGCGGAGCGTATGGGCGACGATACCCCGAAGGAGGCCAATGCCGCGCATCTTCGCGGCGAATCATGCCCGGCAGATTGGGGGGAGGTCCGAGTTCCTCTAAAACCGACTCATCGACGATAACATTTGGGGAAACCGTGGATTGCGCCATCGCTTTTTTGCCGACAGCGACCGAAAACAGCGTGACCGCCAAAATCACGGTAGCGAACGCAGGAATCCGGACAAGAGCTGGATGGATCATATCAGCCTAACTCGTATACAGCGTGGTATTTCCAGGCCGTTCCACCCGAACGGACAAACATATTTGCCGACAACACTACCCTCTCAAGTCCCGGCACCTTACCCTAGCCAGGCATTGTCAGACAACCGCCGTAAACCGAAAATTTCTTTAGGCTCAAGAATTTGCCCCGCTTAAGAGAAGCTGCAGGGGCTGATGTAGGCTATCGTTGGCAGCCAATATATTCGGCGCTCCCAATCCATAGCGTTTACCGTTGATTTCACTCACAAATCCACCTGCTTCGCGAACCAGCACTACACCGGCAGCGACATCCCATGGATTTAGCCCGTTTTCCCAGAATCCCTCATATCGGCCGGCGGCGACATATGCCAGATCGAGTGCCGCAGCCCCATACCGCCGCACTCCGGCGATCCGATCCATCACGGAGTCGAGCTGTGCCAAAAATTTACTTCCCGTATCGGTTTCGCGATGGAGTCCGAAGGGTATTCCCGTCGCCAACAATGCTTCGTCCATACGCCCTCGCCCGGAAACGCGTATCCGGCGATTATTGAGATAGGCGCCAAGATTTCGTTCGGCCCAAAATACTTCGTCCTTTACCGGGTCAAAAATGACCCCGGCGTAAGGTTCCCCGTCCCGCTGCAAACCGACCGAAACACAAAAATGCGGTAAGCCATGGAGAAAATTCGACGTTCCATCAAGCGGATCGACGACCCAGATATTGCTCGTATCTTTGCCATCGACCTGTCCGGACTCCTCCATTAGAAAACTATAGTCCGGGCGGGCTTTTTCGAGTTCGCGCCGAACTATGCGCTCCGCTTTCAAATCCGCATTTGACACGAAATCCGCCGGTCCCTTGCGACTGACTTGGAGCTGTTCCACCTCGCCAAAATCACGAATCAACGCCCGGCCCGCACGCTCGGCGGCCCGCACCATGACATTGATTAATGGTGAACGACTGGCCATGGCTGGCCTCAGTCCTTGGCGCGCTCCACGTAGGAGCCATCCTCTGTGTTGACGACGATACGCGTACCCGTCTCGATGTGAGGCGGCACGAGAGTACGCACACCATTTTCCAAAACCGCCGGCTTATAGGAAGACGACGCGGTCTGTCCCTTAACCACCGCATCCGCCTCGGTGACTTCCAGTGCCACAGTATCCGGCAAGGCGACGCTGATCGGCGATCCTTCAAAACTCTCGATGTTGACCGTCATACCGTCCTGCAAATACGCCACGGCTTCTTCGCCTACCATCTCCTTGTCCAAAGTCATTTGATCGTAGGTCTCGTTATCCATGAAGGTGTAGGCATCGCCATCCGCATAGAGGAACTGATAATCTTTCTGGTCGAGCCGGACACGCTCCACGGTCTCGGAGGAACGGAATCGCTCGTTGAGCTTGGTGCCATCGCGAATTTCTTTGAGCTCGACCTGTAAAAACGCGCCACCTTTGCCAGGCTTCACATGCTGCGTTTTGATCGCTCGCCAGAGGCGGCCTTGATGCTCGATCACATTGCCGGGCCTGATTTCATTTCCGTCGATTTTCATGGCTCACCTCTGCCGAATTCGTTGGAGCAAATACCCGACGGACAGTATCTTCCGCGACGAAGCATTTGCCTGAAAATCAATAAGATAGAGCGTTTCACGTGATCGCGAGAAAACATGAAATGGTCTACGGCGCAAGGATATAGCTCGTCGATAGCGACCCCGCAACCGCGAGCGTGGCTAATTAGCCTCGCATAGCTACATTTAAATCCTTAACCGCCGCCGCCGGGCCGGCTGGATAACTCCAAACACCGGCAATTACGCAGAGCATATTCGCTCCCGCCTCGACCAATGAACCACAGTTCTCCACAGTTATCCCGCCGATGGCGACGCAGGGTACGTTGGTTGTCTCAGCCCACCAGGTAAGAATCTCGGGATTTGCGCGTTCGGTTTTTTCCGAGACTTTGGTCGTCGAATGAAAAAAACCGCCAAAGGCGACATAATCCGCCCCCTGATCGGCTGCCTCGATCGCAAGGTGCCGGGAGCGCTTGCAGGTCACACCGACGATAGCATCGTCGCCGACCAGCGCTCGGGCTTCCGCATAGGGCGTATCCTCCTGGCCAACATGGACACCGTCGCAACCTAATTCAGCCGCGAGATCCGGGCGATCGTTCATTAACACAGCCACATCGTGACTTTGTGCGATTGGTAGCAAGGTCTCGGTCGCGCGCCGGATCGAATCATCATCGACATCTTTCAGGCGAATTTGCAGACAAGCTACGTCGCCGCCATCGAGCGCCATTTTAAATTCCTCGGAAAACTCCGCCGCGTCGAACTGCGGCGGCGTGATGAGATATAGACGGCAGGATTCGTCTTCCATCGGCCTACTCCGCAGTCCCAGCGGTCTCCGCAGAGCGCGGCATAGCCGGGCCGAAAGGCCTTTCGCCACGCAAAATTACGCGATGAAGAACCCGCTCCTGATTTTCGATCTTATAATCCTGATAAGCCTGATGAAGAGCGCAACGATTGTCCCAGATCAACATATCGCCCATACGCCATTTGTGGCGGTAGATGAATTCGTCTTTCACCGTCAACGTCAGTAATTCCTTGAGCAAGGACTGACTTTCCTCAGGGCTCATACCGACAATGTGCTCGGTCTTGATCGGATGAAAATAAAGCGCGTCCTCACCGCAATCGGGATGGGTGCGGACCAACGGATGCAACATGCCTTGATCGTGAACACCCTCGCCCGCTTTCGGAAGTTTCGATGTCGGCCGCGGCGACGCACTGCCCTCGATTACGTTTAAAGTCTGCATGGTTTTGAGACGTTTTTTCATGTCGTCCGACAAGGACGCATATCCGGCCCGCATATTCACCACGCCGGTATCGCCGCCTTCGTCCGGCAACACGATAGGATAAAGCACTGTGCATTTTGGCGGCTGTTCGTGATTGGTATGATCCGTATGCCAACCGGCCCCGCGTACGACCGGCTTTTTACCGCCACGGTAGGCATCCCGGTTCGAAACGAAATTCACCAGCGGCGTCTTTTTAAGCTGGTATTGGGTGAAATGCTGCATCATCGGCTCGCCGAAGATGGAGACCGCTTCGAGGTAATCCTCAGGCTCGAACTTTTGGTCGCGAATGACGAGGACGATATGGTCCGTCAGCGCCTGGTTCAGCCGGTCCTTGGTATCCTGATCCAGCT
>DLVK01000566.1:1932-3443 GCA_003444235.1 Rhodospirillaceae bacterium | reverse complement strand
GGGGGATGAGGGTGCCGAGTGGGTCGCAGCTCGTGCCGAAGACGATGCGGCAGCGGAGCGGTGGTCGGCAAAATCGAAATAAAACGCTACGCGGCGTTCAGTGTCGCAGGTACTTCGAGCCGGACTTCCTTGTCGTAATCCTCTAACAGATTACGGGTGATCTCGCCCGGAGTGAAGGTGAGGTCGCCGATTTCCCGCACCGGTGTCACCTCGACTGCGGTACCCGAAATGAATACCTCGCTGGCATCAGCCAGCTCTTCCGGTTTGATATGACGTTCGATGATTTCGTAACCGCGTTTCTTTGCAAGGGCGATTACGGTGCGGCGCGTGATCCCATCAAGAAAGCAATCCGGTGTCGGCGTGTGCAGTTTTCCGTCGATCACAAGGAAAATATTTGCGCCCGTCGCTTCGGCGATATAGCCCCGATAATCGAGCATCAGTGCGTCATTATATCCATTCGCCTCGGCCGAATGCTTCGATAGGGTACAAATCATGTAGAGGCCGGTTGCCTTGGTGTCCGCTGGGATTGTCGCCGGATCCGGTCTTTTCCACTCGGACCATTGCATACGAATGCCTTCCATGCGCGCTTCCGGCGTAAAATACGCAGGCCACTCCCAGACCGCGACGGCGGTGTGAATCTTTGTGGTTTGCGCAGACACGCCCATCAATTCCGAGCCACGCCAAGCGATCGGCCGTACATATCCGTCCTTGATCCCAAGGTCGGCAACCACCGCGTTGCAGGCGTCGTCAATCTCGGCGACCGAATAGGGAATAACCATGTCTAGGCGTTGGGCACTGTGAAACAAACGCTCGGTATGTTCCGTCAGTTTAAAAATCCGCCCGTCATAGACACGCTCGCCTTCGAAAACCGCAGAAGCGTAGTGCAGCGCGTGCGATAGCACGTGCAATTGCGCGTCCTGCCACGGCACCATTTCGCCGTCATACCAAATTCGTCCCGGGCGGTCGTCGAAAGGCTGATCGAAGGCCATTGGTGTTCTCCCTTACGCTCCTTTGTGGAGCGTTTCGTCTCGCCTCTGTGGCGCCTGAGGCGCCAAGTGGAGCGCACTATACGCAGATAGGTATTTTTAACAATATCTTAAGCCATTTCGGTTGCAGATGCCCGCAGGAATACGATTTTACGCTATTCCACCGGACCGGCGGCAAAATGGTATAGTTCGGAGAATGGAAAGCGAACCCGCCCACATACTCGTCGTCGATGACGACACACGTCTCAGGGATCTTTTGAAGCAATTCTTGAGCGACAACGGCTATCGGGTGACGACGGCGGAATCCGCTGAGGCGGCGAAAGACTATCAGCGTTCGATGGCATTCGATCTGATCGTGCTCGATCGCATGATGCCTGGTCAGGATGGTCTCAGTTTTGCGCGCGAACTCCGCGATCTCCAGCCGGTTCCGATACTGATGCTGACGGCAATGGGCGAGGTCAAGGACCGCATCGACGGCCTCGAGGTTGGCGTCGACGATTATCTTCCGAAACCATTCGAGCCGAG
>DLVK01000566.1:0-1636 GCA_003444235.1 Rhodospirillaceae bacterium | reverse complement strand
CGATTATCTTCCGAACCCATTCGAGCCGAGGGAATTGCTGCTCCGGCTGCAAACGATCCTGCGCAGAGCACAGCCTACAGGCGAAACAGCCGATGCTCCGGCGCCGTCGGAGGTCACGCTTGGCGACTTTTGCTTCGAACCCGAACGCGCTTTACTTACTGGTGCCGACGGTGTGGTAAAATTGACGTCGGCTGAGGCCAGCTTGCTCAAAGCGCTGGCGTTGCGGCCGGGCGAGGTCATGAGCCGAATCCAATTAACCGAAGAGTGTGACATCGAAGGCGGCGAGCGCAGTGTCGATGTTCAGGTCACCCGTCTAAGGCGTAAGGTCGAACCCGATCCCAAGACACCTCGGTACCTACAGACCGTGCGTGGGCGCGGCTACGTATTGAGGCCGGATTAAACTATGAGCACGATGCCCTTCGTCCATCGCCTCCGCCAGGTTAGGCCGTTTTTCTTCCTGAAGCGTTTCTTGCCGAAAACACTACTCGGCCGTTCGTTGATGATCATTGTCACTCCGCTGATCATTCTGCAGGTGGTCTCTACAATCATCTTTTTCGATCGGCATTGGGAAACCGTAACCAGGCGACTGACCAGCGCCATCGCCGGAGAAATCGGCTTCGTGATCGAGGAACTCGACTGGAATCCGCAAGGTCGGGCGAAAGACAATATGTTCCGTCAGTCGCGCCGTCATTTCCTGCTCAAGATGGCCTTTCTGAAAGGCGCAAAATTACCGGAAATCGAACAGAGCTATGGCGGAATTCTCGATAGATCGCTGGCCAAACAGCTGACCGAGCGTGTTCATTTGCCGTTTCTAATCGATACTTCGTCCTTTAAGGAGCGGGTGGTGATCGATTTGCAATTGCCGACCGGCGTGCTGTCGGTGACCGCCCCCGGCGAGCGGCTTTTCAGCGATACCACCTATATCTTTATCCTTTGGATGGTTGGAACCTCGATCATCCTGCTCGCGGTGGCGGCAATATTTATGCGTAATCAGGTGAAGCCGATACGGCGATTGGCGGCCGCAGCGGATGAATTCGGCAAGGGGCGCGAGTTGAGCGGTGATATCCATATCGCCGGCGCGACCGAAGTACGCCAGGCGGGTATCGCCTTCAATTTGATGCGCGGCCGTTTGCGCCGGCAAATGCGCCAACGCACCGATATGCTGTCCGGTGTGAGTCACGATCTACGCACGCCGTTGACGCGCATGAAATTACAGCTCGAATTGATGGAAGGACAAAGCGGTACAGAGGATCTGAAGTCCGATATCACCGAGATGGAGCGTATGATCGAAGGTTACCTTGCCTTCGCGCGTGGCGAGGGCGACGAAGCCGCAGAATCGACGGAAATTTCCGCTTTCGTAGAGACAGTGGTTTCAGATTGGAAGCGCAACGGCACCGCCATCGATTGCCATGTGGAGGGACAGTTCGATTTGCCGGTCAAACGCGAAGCTCTGAGGCGTTGTCTCAATAATCTTATCGCCAACGCGAGCCGTTATGGCGACCATATTTGGGTTCGCGCCGGCAAACGCCAAGGTGCGATCGAAATCACCGTTGACGACGACGGTCCGGGAATCCCGGAAGCGGACCGGGAAGACGTGTTCCGCCCGTTTCATCGGCTCGATCAGTCGCGTAATCCG
>DLVK01000312.1:553-6991 GCA_003444235.1 Rhodospirillaceae bacterium | reverse complement strand
ACGGCTCGGCCGGCTTCGGCCACGGTGCCCGGGTCGCGGGCCTGGCACATGCGATTGATATTGCAATAGAAATCGACGGTTTCCCGCACGGAATCATCCGCGGCCAAATGTTCCGCAAGCGAGATTCCTTCTGCGCGGCAGGCGAGATCGTACAGAGCCTGCGCAACGGCGCTCGGAGGCGTGCGGGCGAGGCGTTCGCCCGAGACACCATCCATCAATTCCGCAGCGCTCGCGAGCGGGTCGATGTCCTTGTCTTGCAGATTTTTGGCGATCCGTTGCATCTCGGCGATACAAGCGGCTTCATCGCGGCTGTCGGTGCCTTCGCCCCACCCTTTGTGCCCGTCCGCGGTCTCGAGTTCTATGAACACCCAATTCCCACGATGATTTACCGGCACCGTGTGGATGTCACTACGGACGATTTTCATGATCTATTCGATTCTAGAAGCGGGAGAGCCGGAACGGGTCCGTGTCGATGCCCGTGGGGCGTCCCGCAACAAGGTCGCTCACCAGTTTGCCCGTCATCGGCGAGCCGGACATGCCCGTATGTCCGTGCCCGAATGCGTAATGAACGTTATTGGCATTTGTCGCGCGGTCGATCACGGGAAGCGAATCCGGAATGCAAGGCCGGTGACCCATCCAGTGCCGGTCGCCGCCGTCGGCATGGCGTGTAATATCGGGCAGGAGTTTCTTGGCGTGCTCGAATAAGACATCCGCGCGGCGGTAGTCCGGGCCCGCATCGAGACCGGCGAATTCCGCCGTTCCTGCCAAACGCAAGCCGCTTTCCATCGGCGTGATGGTGAATTTGCGTTCTACCGATTGCAACCCGATCTTGGGCATGGCGCCGGGCTGGGTGAGTTCGAGATGATAGCCCCGTTGGCTTTCGAGCGGGATGCGATCGCCGAGTTGGGCCGCGAGGTTCGCCGACCAGGCACCGGCGGAAAGGACGATATGATCAGGTGACAGCTTTTGGGTTTTGCCCTCGACTCGGATGACCTTGCCGTCTTGCAGCGAAAGTTTGCGTATTTCATCGCAAAGCACCGTGCCCCCATCGGCGACGAATTTCTCCGCGAGGGCGCTCACCAACTTGAACGGGCTGACCAGATGCCCGTTGTCGGGAATAAACAATGCATGGCGCACGTCGGGGCCGATTTCGGGCACGATCTGACGTGCTTCGTCGGCGTCCAACTCGTCGACGGTGATACCTCGTTCGCGCCGGCGAATGTTGGTTTTTTGCGCATAGGTAAATGCCGCATCGGATTCGAAAAGGTGCAATTGACCGAGACGGCGGATGATATCGCTCGTATCCACGAGCTCGCCATAGAGATCGAAAACATTTTCATGGAGCCCTAAAAGTGCGGTCATGCCTTCCGCGATCACTTGGGGCCGGCCGGCGCGTATGTACTGCCAAAGCCAGGGGGCGGCCTTGAGCGCATAGGACGCGCGTACTTTCAAGGGCCCCGATGGATCGGTGAGCCAGCCTGGAACTTGGCGCAGCATGTTCGGCGTTGCCTTTGGGGTCGACGTGCCGGGGCTCAAAAAACCCGCATTACCGAAGGAGCACCCTTTGCCCGGTGCGTCGCGGTCGATTACCGTTACCCGGTGCCCATCCCGCTGCAGGAAGAGCGCCGAGCACATACCGGCGGCGCCGGCCCCTATGACCAGAATATCTTTTGCCATGGCCTAAGGACCGTGGTTTGCGGCGTCCGGCTGCGGCACCGCAAAGTCGTCTGGTTTTAGAAACACCGTCGTTCTTTTGGCGAAGCGTGGAATATCCGGGTCGTAGCCATCGCGGCGATGCATCAGACGACCGTTGTCCCAAAGAACCACATCGCCGTTTCGCCATTCGTGGGCGTAGATATGCTCGTCCCGGACAATATGAGCGAAAAGGCGTTCGAGCAGATCTTGGGTTTCCTCCTCCGACTTGCCCTCGATGGCCATGGTTTTGTTGGGGTCGAGGAAAGTGGATTTTTCGCCGGTAACCGGATGGGTCAATACGATCGGATGCGTCGCCGGCGGCGTCCGATCGTGCAGCACCTTTACCCGGTCTCCGTCTTTTGAGAAGTCGCGCTGGAAACTTCGCTGGGATTTGTATCCGAACTTGGCCGTTGCGGTTTTGCCGTCGATCTCGGCTTTGAGGTCGTCGGGCAGGGATGCATAGCCGAGGGCCGTATTGCACCACCAAGTATTGCCACCGGATTCGGGCATTTCGGTGGCATAGAAGATCGATCCGGTCGCCGGCCAGACGCGATAAATTTGGTCGTGATGCCAATGGAGTTCGTAAACCCCGAGCCCGCCGAGCGCGCGCCCATCGGGGCGTTTGAGGCCGGTAATATAGATCACTTCCGGAAACGCCGGCGAATACATATCGTCGCGGGTGATGCGCTCCAGCTTGCCGAAGCCTTTGGAAAAATCTACCAGGCGGCTTTCGGTAATGCTTTGGCGCCGGAATAGCAGAAGCGGATCCTGTTGCCATAGCTTGTAGACGGCATCGAAAGTTGCTTCGTCCATGTTTTCGAGGTCCACATCCAGGACCTCGAGGCCGAAATTATCCTGTAATGGACGGGTTTCCAGTTCCATCTAGAGCCCGAACAACGCCTGAGCGTTGCCTTCCAAAATCTTGTCCTTGTCGGCCTGGCTTAGGGAGCAGTCCGCAACCACCTTGCGGGGTTCCATATCACCGATCGGGAACGGCCAATCGGAGCCCAGCATTACCTTATCGATCCCGACGCGCTGGACGAGAAAGTCCAATACGTCCGGTTCGAAGACGATGCTGTCGAAATAGAGCTGGGCGAAGCCTTCCCGCGGGTCGGCATATTGGCCGGGATGAGCATTGAAATTGCGGATCAAGCGTCCAAGCGCATAAGGCAGCGCCGCGCCACCGGTCGATGCGATGATTTTAGCGTTGGGATACTTGGTAAGGTGCCCGGTAAAGAGAATGCGGGCCAAGGCGGTGGTCTGATCGTTGATGCGCCCGACTGCGTTGGTCATGTCGTAATCGATCACCCGCGTATCCGTGGTGTCGAAAACCGGATGGACCATGATCACAGCGCTTTTCTCATGCGCCATTTCCCAGAACGGATCCAAATCCGGATCATCGAGATTTCCGCCGAGCCCCTTGGTTTGGGCGCCAATCATGAAACCCTTGAAACCTTGATCGAGAGCTTCTTCCATCACCGCCGCCGCATGCGTCCCGCTTTGCATCGGTAGTACCGCGAGCGGAATCATGCGCGGTTCCTTTTCGCATTCTTTCAAAAGCCATTCGTTGGAGTAACGCGCCCATGCGGCCCCTTCCTCGGCCGGAAGCTGATTGCCGAACGCGTCGACCCAGCCGCCGGGTATTTGCAAATCGAGCCCTTGTTCGTCCATCCATGCCTTGCGTTCTTCGGTCTCGCGAAGTCGCGGCATGACCGGGCGTGTGGGCTTGCCGCCGGCGAAGGCGAGTTGAAACTTCCCGTCATCCTCTACCAGTTCCACATTAGGAAAATCGGAACCGCGGTCACGCAAATCTTCGAGCATGGCCTGGGGGATGTAATGGGCGTGGGTATCGATAGTCATGCAGGCTCCTCCGAGCGAAAATTCTTATCCGGTGACTTAGCCGTTGGGGCCGTCGAGAATCAAGGGGCGTCACGAAGTCAGAAAGAGTTCCTGCTCTTCCATTCGCGAATTTATAACGAACAGTGGGTTCGAAATTGGCTGGGGGACCCGGATTCGAACCGGGACTAAGCGGGTCAGAGCCGCTCGTTCTACCGTTAAACTATCCCCCAATCGGAAGCGCGGCAGCCTTCTAGCATATTCAATTTACGGGCGCGATGGCGAATTTCTCTCGTTTGGGTGCAGGCGGAATCCGGCAATTCTTTTATGGATTTGTGAATTCTTTGAGCTAGGATACCTGCAAGTTTGAATAAAAGTACAACAAGCCGGACCACCGGCGGGAGCAAACAGCCATGGCGGTTTACGCTACGAGACGCCGCCAGCGCGATTGGCAACGTAAGCGTCAGGGAGGGCGCTGGGGCCATACATTCGCCGCGCTGGATTTGGGCACCAACAATTGCCGTTTGCTGGTGGCGCGGCCCCAGCGGGACGGTTTCCGTGTCATCGACGCATTTTCTCGGATCGTGCGCTTGGGGGAGGGCCTCGGCACCGGCGATAGCCTGAGCAATGAGGCGATGGACCGCACGATTGCCGCGCTCGACATTTGCGCCAAGAAAATGAAAAAGGATGGTGTCGACCGGTTCCGATTTGTCGGCACCGAAGCATGCCGCCGGGCGGCTAACGCGGATAGTTTCTTCGCCCAAGTCGAAGATCGAACCGGCCTAACTATCGAGGTCATCAGCCAGGCGGAAGAGGCGCGGCTTGCCTTCTCTGGTTGTCGTTCGTTGCTGGATGGGCGAGAGCCTTATGCGGTTGTCTTTGACATTGGCGGTGGCAGCACGCAGGTCCTGTGGCTTTCCCTTAGTGATTCAAAAGACCCCGTACGCGATTGGATTTCAGTGCCGCTGGGCGTGGTGACGCTGAGTGAACGGCACGGCACCGCGAGCCTTTCCGAAGCGGCTTACGGGCGTGTAATGGATGAAGTTGACGAATATCTGGCCGATTTTTGTGCCCGTCACAAAATCGCCGAGCGGGTTGCGGGTGGAAAAGTGCAGATGCTGGGAACGTCAGGTACCGTCACTACGCTTACGGGGATCAGTAAAGATCTCGATTTTTACGATCGGTCCAAGGTCGACGGTGCGGTGCTGGAGTTCGAAGAGGTGCGCACGATCAGTGATCGATTACGCCGAATGGATGTTTCCGAGCGGGCCCAGGTGCCGTGCATAGGCCACGACCGTGCGGATTTGGTGATCACGGGCTGCGCAGTGCTGGAGGCAATCTGTAGGCGTTGGCCAGTCGGACAGCTACGGGTTGCCGACCGTGGCATCCGCGAAGGTATCCTCTGGGAATTAATGGCGGAAGCCGACCTGGAGGGCTTGTCGGGCCCAAGAGGCAATCGCAAACCGTCCTAAGAGGTATCGGCAAATGGCACGTAAGGCAGGGCGGAAATCGAAAGGCGGCGCCGGGCGGGGGCGGCATGTGCGGGTTAAAACCGCGCGTGGACGCAAGACCTCTTCGACGCGTTGGCTACAGCGGCAACTTAACGATCCCTATGTACGCGAGGCTCAGCGATTGGGTTATCGAAGCCGTGCAGCCTTCAAATTGGCCGAACTCGACGATCGGTTTGGATTTTTGGAAAAAGGTACGCGGGTTATCGACCTTGGTGCCGCGCCGGGAGGCTGGAGCCAAGTTGCTGCCGAACGGCTCGGTGATGAAGGGCGTGTGTTTGCTCTCGATATCGCTCCCATAGAACCCTTGGCAGGCGTCGAGATTTTTGAGGGTGACTTTTACGATGACCGGATGTTGAGCGAATTGGATAAGGTGGTCGGGATGAATGTGGATGTAGTGCTTAGCGATATGGCGGCGTCCGCTACTGGACACGCGAAAACCGATCATCTCCGTATCATGGCGCTTGCGGAAGCCGCCTATGATTTCGCGTGGCCACGGTTGAGCGATGGCGGCTGTTTTGTGGCCAAGGTATTTCAAGGCGGCACGGAGCGCGAATTGCTTGAACGGCTGAAACGGGATTTCGCTAAGGTAGTGCATGCTAAGCCGGACTCGAGCCGAAAGGAATCGGCGGAGATGTACCTTGTGGCGACCGGTTTTCGCGGTAATGTCCAGAAAGATGACGGGGAGCGTTAAAAAACCGTTATTTTACAACGGTGTAAAAATATCGCTTGGGTTATCCGAATCTCCTTGGCTCGCCAGCGGCAATGTGTATTATGCCGCTCAAATTTTCTGCATGGACGCGGCATGGAAATCCTCGAAGGGCTGACATTCGACGACGTACTTCTTCAGCCCGCGAAATCTGCCGTCCTGCCGGGGCAAACCGACACCTCCACACGACTGACCGCCAATATTGACCTGGGGATTCCCCTGTTGTCATCGGCGATGGATACGGTCACCGAGCATGCACTCGCTATCGCAATGGCTCAGGCCGGCGGGCTCGGTGTCATTCACAAAAATTTGGATGTCGAGCGCCAGGCGGAAGAAGTTCGTCGGGTCAAACGGTTTGAAGCAGGCATGGTCGTCAACCCGATCACCATGCGACCGGACCAGACGCTGGCCGATGCCTATGGCTTAATGGAGCAGCACAAAATTTCCGGTATCCCGGTTACCGAAGGCGAAAAAGGCAAGCTAATTGGAGTTTTGACCAATCGGGACGTGCGCTTCGCCAGCGATCCAAACCAGCCGGTCAAGGAGCTCATGACTAAGAAGCTGGTGACCGTTCGCGAAGGTGTCGATCAGGAGCAGGCCAAAAAACTTCTTCACGAGCACCGCATCGAAAAACTGCTGGTGGTCGACAAAAAGAATCGTTGCGTTGGCCTGATCACGGTCAAGGATATC
>DLVK01000312.1:0-249 GCA_003444235.1 Rhodospirillaceae bacterium | reverse complement strand
CCTGATCACGGTCAAGGATATCGAAAAGGCACAGAAATTTCCCAATGCCTGCAAGGACGAGCATGGCCGGTTACGGGTCGCAGCCGCGACTGGCGTCGGCGATGATGGGCTCGAACGTGCGGAAGCTCTGTTGGAAGCGGGTTGTGATGTGATCGTCATCGATACCGCGCACGGGCACAGTGAAGGTGTCCTCGGCGCAGTCGATCAGGTCAAGAAAATCAGCAACTATGCGCAGGTATTGGCGGGCAA
>DLVK01000183.1:0-3803 GCA_003444235.1 Rhodospirillaceae bacterium | reverse complement strand
TAGTAAAATTCTGTTCGGCGGACATCAACCGGTCGCCCACGGCCAAACCAACCCTCTCGACTCTGTCTACAATCCGGCGATCCCAAAGTACGCATTTGATCCCGTAAAGGCGGCCGCCCTTCTCGACGGTGCCGGTTGGACCCGCGACGGCGTTCGCGACATTCGGCGCGATGCGAACGGTGCGCCGCTGCGCTTCGTCTTTATGACGACGGCCGGAAACAAAACCCGCGAGCTCATCCAACAGGTCCTGCAGAGCCAGTGGCGCAAGGTTGGTATCGACGTGCGCATTCGAAACCAACCACCCCGGGTCTATTTCGGCGAGACGGTAACCAAAAGAAAATTTGGCGGCCTTGCGATGTACGCTTGGCTATCGGCGCCGCGCAATATTCCCCGGTCGACCCTGCATTCGGAAATGATTCCGACGGCAGCGAACGGTTGGTCAGGCCAGAACTATCCGGGTTACCGCAACCTAGCGCTCGACAAAGTACTCGACGATGTGGAGACGGTTTGCGAGCCAACGGCCAATCAAGCGCTCTGGAACCAACTACAAAGCATTTACGCCAACGATCTACCGGTCCTGCCCCTGTACTTTCGGGCGACACCTTTCATCATGCCGAATTGGCTGAAGGGCGTGCGCCCGACGGGGCACCAGTACACAACGACGCTTTGGGTCGAAGAATGGTTCGCGGAAGGCAGACCGGGATCGTGAGGCAGGAGGGATGATACGCTTCCTTGGCCAGCGATTGTTCGAGGCGCTTGTCGTCCTCTTCCTGATGTCGTTCGCGATTTACGGCCTCATTGGATTGATGCCCGGCGATCCGATCGATCTGATGATCAACGCCGATCCCAAATTGACACCCGACGACGCAGCGCGATTGAAGGCGCTGTATGGCCTCGATCGTCCTATCGTAGAGCGCTACTGGAACTGGCTCGTTGCCGCACTCGGCGGCGATCTCGGTTTCAGCCGCGTCTACACGAAACCGGTCATGGAGATCCTTGTCCCCCGGCTCGGCAGCACGGCGCTGTTGCTCGGCATCAGCTTGTCGCTTTCCCTTGCCATCGCGATTCCACTCGGGGTCTACGCCGCTCTCAATCCTTACTCCAAGGCCGACTATGCCGTGAACATGTTCTGTTTCGCCGGCATCTCGCTGCCGCCCTTCTGGCTGGCCCTCCTGCTCATCCTCTGCTTTGCCGTGGTGCTCGGCTGGCTGCCGGCAGGCGGCATGCTCACTGTCGGAGACGGCGGCATCCTAGACCGCCTGCAGTATATGATCCTTCCCGTTCTGACCTTGACGATCCATTCGGTTGGCGGATTTACGCGCTTCATGCGGGCGAGCATGATGGAGACCTTACGGCAAGACTATGTGCGGACCGCGCGCGCGAAAGGCCTGAGCGAGGCCCGTGTCGTCACCGGCCACGCCTTACGCAATGCGCTGACCCCGCTTGTCACTGTGGTCGCACTTAGCTTCGGGGGGCTCTTCTCCGGCGCCTTGATCACCGAAACCATGTTTGGCTGGCGCGGCATGGGAAAGACCATCTTCGACGCGATCATGGGAAATGACTTCAACCTGGCGCTGGTGGGGCTCCTACTCGCGACCGGATTCACGCTTCTGGGAAATTTCCTGGCTGACCTGTGCTACGCGTGGCTCGACCCGCGCGTTACCCTCAGCGAGGAACGTGAGCCATGAGCGAGCTCGCCCCAATCAGCCAAAGTACAGCGGCGCGAACCTGGCGCCGTTTCCTGCGACACAAACTAGCGGTCGCGAGCTTATTCGTCCTGGCACTACTCATATCGATGTCGGCGGCTGCCCCACTGGTCGAAATGTGGCTTGGTGTCGACGCTTTTACCGCCGACCTCTACCAACGCTTACGAGACCCGTCGTTGGCCCACCCACTCGGCACGGATGAAATAGGTCGGGATCACCTCACGCGCCTGCTTTACGGCGGCCGGGTGTCACTCCTTGTCGGTCTTGTCGCCGCCCTCTTTGCCGCCGTGATCGGCACGCTTATCGGAATTCTCGCAGGATACTTCGGCGGCAGACTCGATGCCTTGCTCATGCGCGCGACAGATAGCGTCATCGCCTTGCCTCTCCTGCCGCTATTGATTGTCCTTGCCGCTGTTGACCTCAGAAAACTCGGCTTTTCAAACGAACTCGCCAATTCAGAAGACGCCAGTCTCTACCGTATCATCATCATAGTCTCGGTGGTCGGCTGGACGACGGTCGCCCGGCTGGTCCGCGCCGAAACCCTGTCCATGAAACGCCGTGATTTCGTGCGTGCCGCCGTCGCGCTCGGCGCGCGAACCGACCGGATATTGTTAATGCATATTCTGCCGAATGTAATCTCGCCGATTGTCGTCGCTACGACGCTGTCCGTCGGCAATATCATTCTTTTTGAGTCCGTCCTCAGCTTCCTCGGGCTCGGCATCCAGCTTCCGGTCGCCAGTTGGGGCAATATGCTGAGCAACGCGCAAGACTTGATCTGGACCGCTCCCGAACTTGCGACTTGGCCCGGATTGTTCATTTTTATGACGGTGATCGCCTTCAATTTCATGGGTGACGGTCTCCAGGATGCCTTGGATCCGCGGGCGGGAGACTGACCTCGACGGCCTCTGGACGGAAAAACACACCATATCTGGTATTTCGCTGTGAATGAGAAAACAACTTGTCCGAGCCGCGTTGACTCGGAATGCCATTCTACCTTAGCCTTCTGATGCTAAGGTTGACTGCTAACACTCGCAGAATGCGGGGGATGTTATGACTGAAATCGCGGGCATCGGCGCTCTTAACGCGGGCTTGATCCGTGCTGCTATTCAGAACGAAGAGCAACAGGTTGCACAACAGCAAGCACAACGATCCGATCAAGATGGCGAAGAGCTTGCGCAACGTCGCATTGAGCAGGCGCGTGGTGGGTCATCAGATAATGATCTGGGTAATCCAGGAAACGAAGGTTTCGACTTTTTTGCCGATGACAGGCAACAGGCTCAGGTCAACGATGTAGTCGACGGGAGCATCCAGCGTGAAGAAGCCGTAGTGGCGAATGTCCAGGAAGGGAGCCGCCGTTCGGATAATGTTGTCGAAACCACATTGAGCAATGCTGCGGAACGGGCGCGTGAATCTGGGGTCCAGATCGCAACTGAAAATGTTGGATCCGCTGAGCAAGGCCTGCAAGACGGCATCGCTCAAACGGAATCGTCTCTGGATTCAGATGATTTCACGCGGGTCGTTGACGACAACCGGGAGCGAGATGACGCGTCAAATCTTGAATCCCGGGCTAGTAGAGAGTTAGGCCGGGTCCTCGATACCTTTGCCTGATCTGAAAACGATTTAAACTGGTCGACACGCCGTGTCTTAAAAATACGTGCGCCCATTAAACGCTAGGGATGCTGAGAAAGAGACGACTGGCTAAGATTGAGCAATCGATCCTTTTAATCGACCGATTTCTCGCCTTATATTATATAGGACACAAATGCGATTTGCTTCTCGTTAGCAAACGCTTTAAACGACGCGCTAACGTTATCAATCTCGTTCAGTAGCCCGTTTGCCAATGCGTTGTGTCCGCCAGAGCCCAAGGGTTCCCCTGATCCAATACAATTTCCAACGCTACGTGCTATGCGGCAGAAGCGTGTTATCTATCGCATAACAAAACGCGTTTATGTGATGTCAAAACCGGACATTAGCGCGCGACACATCTCTCCGGGCTAAGGTCTGCTTCTGTTACCCCCGTCTCGGGGAATGCCGCTGGCAATCGACCCTCCACAATCAGGCTAGCCGCGGCAACACCCATCGCGGGCGATGTCTCAA
>DLVK01000066.1:0-3640 GCA_003444235.1 Rhodospirillaceae bacterium | reverse complement strand
AATCCAAACGTCAAAATCATCGCGACCGTCTCGCCGGTGCCACTGAATGCGACGTTTAACAATGACAGACACGTCGTTGTCGCCAATTCACTATCCAAATCCACTTTGCGGGTCGCGTTGGAATATTTCTGCAATGACCACCCGGAAGATGTGTTCTATTTCCCGGCGTACGAGATCGTGACCAGCGGGTGCCGAACCCCTTGGAAAACCGACATGCGTCACGTCAGCGACGAAGCGATCGACAAGGTTATGAAAGCCTTTCAATGGACCTTCATGGAAGACCAGACACCGATGCCGACGATCTGGGAGCCAGAAATCGAGAGCTATATCGACACTCGACGTAATTACTTTCTCCGGTACGCCCGCAAATGGGTCGTACACCCTCTCAAACGAAAATTGGGAATTTACGGACATCCATTTTCGGATCTCTGGCGGGCTAAGAAAAAATAGCGAGCTTCTTTTGCTGCAAACCTAAGACATGGAACAAAGCCCCAAAAAGCGCGCACCTAAACGCAATCGATCCTTGAGAACGGAACAGAAATTCGATTCCGAGGATTTGATTTGTGGCTGCGTCGGATTCTCGCTTGCCGACCTCAATGAATTGGTCGCAAAGGATCCCGACATGCGCTTTGAAGATTTGATGGCGCAATCGGGTGCGGGCACTACATGTACCGCTTGCATGCTGAGTTTGGAGTACCACTTCACTAACTCATCGCGCCCGAACGCCGGATCCCAAAGCAGCAAAAAAGTAAAGCATCAGGCGGCCAGCACCATGTCGCTGAAATACCGGCTTTACGATTTTCTCGACCGTTACTCGCCGATGCTCCCGGCCCATTTGGTGAACACGGTGCCGATTTTCCGCAGCGATTCGCTCAGTACACATATCCGTATCGCAAACGATGCGATGTTTTATGACCCCGAACACGAGGTCCACGAAGGTACGGTGATCTTTACCGTTCGAAATGCCGACGGCAAAACTCTCGGGAAAGAGAGTTTGCCTTTTTCTGACACATCCCCCGTCTACTTCGACGCGTCTCGGTTTCTGGATTTGCCGGACGGCAAAAACTCTGACATCCCACTTGAGGTAGGCTCTATTGATATTCGCCGCGTTTGGAAAACGCCGACGGTTCGCGGAACCAGCCGGCCACAAATCATAGTCGAGGGCAAGAACGGTTGCGGCGGGGTACATAGCCAGGGGCCTCAAGGTGCCGGTGAAGCTTGGTACAGCACGATACATCGGCCGGGTGATGTCAAAACCTTCATCGCCTATTGCAATTGCGACCGGCGGCCAATCGATGTCGAACTCACTTTCCCCTTGATGGATAAATCTTTAGGTGCGGACCAAATCACGAAGATACGGGAGCGTATTCCCCGACGGGGAACGCGACTTTTCGAGATTTCTGTACCTGAGGAAACAGCCGCGAAGATGCCATACCCCGTATTCGATGTCTGTTGCTCGGCGAATGGCCTAAATAAAGCGATTATTTTGGACACCTCACCCGACCTCGACCAAATTTCGCTTGATCATCCGGCCAGCGGATAATCTTTCATGGCGTACTCCTATCTCGTTCCGTACCTGCTGCCTCTCCCGGTCGGCTACGATTGTTCGATCAAGTTGCCACCCGCCAGCATCGGGCGGCGTCTGATCAACGGAAGCGGTCAGGTGCTATGGCGCATCAACCTGTTCCATAACGGCGAATGCATACATCAAATGGAGCAAATGCTGGTTTTCGAAAATCAAGTGCTCACAAATGAGGCCGAAACCTTGTTCTTTTGGAATGGAAGCGAGCACGACTGGGACGACAATAGCGGCTTTGTGGAAATGCATTTCGATACCGCCGACGAAGACACCCACTTCTCGACCAACGACTGCATTCAAATTTATGGACTGTACTCCGCACCAAACCAGAAAACGTTCCGAGCTGATGGCGCCTACAAATTCGCATCACCTCCGATTATCAATCAAATTGCCTCTTTCGGCGTTTTCAGCGAAGGATATTCGGCCCTGTGCATCGACCGTTCGAAAGGGTACGGGGAATCTCTATGCCTCGTGAATCCTTATGAAAAAGCAATCCTCGCAAAAATCCAAACCCATGATGATCGTCCAATTAAAAGAACCCGCATCGCTCCTCTGTCGGCGGCGAATATCGTGCTAACCGATTTGCTGGAGCCAGAAGAGAAGCGATTTGTGGGACGACTGCAAATTTCGGCGAGTAATCGGCTTATCGCATTTCATGTTCGCCACAGCATCACCAAACCTTTTACGATCACCGATCACGAACATTTCGATCCCTATCGAGACGACCCGACCCATGTTCCCGCCTTCCAGAAATTCAGAATGATGGTGGGGAGGTTCTTGGATCAAAGGTTCGGAATCAATTGGCATCGTCGTTAGATATGCAAGACACGCAATTTGACCTTACTGGACAAACCGCTTTCGTCACCGGCGGCCTCGGCCTGATTGGACGTGCGGTATGCAAGGCATTGAGCGGCGCTGGCGCAAAAGCCATTGCGCTCGAACCGAGTCCAGCAACCAAAGAGTTCGAGAGCATGCCGGTTGTCGAGTTCGATGCGGCGCATGGAGACGACCTCGATCAGCGTCTATCGGGCCTGGAATCCGACCATGGGGCAGCGACGGTTTGGGTAAATTGCGCGTACCCCAAAACAACTGACTGGGGCCAATCCCGGCCAGACGATCTCGACCCTGAGGATTGGACTAGAAATGTCGATCTGCAATTAAACAGCCAATGCCTTATATCGACCGCGGTCGCCAAGCGCATGGCATCCGGGGCGGGCGGATCGATCATTACCGTTGGTTCGATCTACGGCACGGTCGGCGCGGACTTCGCGGTCTACGATGGAACCGACATGATGCTGCCCCCGGCCTATGCCGCGATCAAAGGCGGCATTCACAATTACACGCGGTATTTGGCCAGCTATTTCGGGTCCAAGGGAGTGCGCGTCAATGCGGTTTGCCCGGGCGGTATCGCCGACGGGCAACCGGATCGATTTGTGCAGAACTACAACGCACGTGTGCCCATGGCCCGCATGGCTGATGCGGACGAAATCGGCGGGCCGGTCGTCTTTCTCGCCTCGCCCGCCGCCTCCTACGTCACCGGCACCACCCTAATGGTCGATGGCGGCTGGACCGCAATTTAGGCAGGACTATCAAATGAAAAACACTTGGCGTTTTGGCGACAGCGAATTTGGATATATCCGCGAGGTGCTGGATTCAGGCTTCGGATCGAGCACATCGGGCAATATGAACAAACGGTTTGAGGATGCGTTCGCGGAAAAAATCGGCGCGGACTATGCCGTCGCATTGAATTCCGGCACCTCTACCCTGCATGCAGCGCTCGCGGCGGTGGGCGTCGGTTATGGTGATGAGGTCATTACCGCACCGCTTACGGTGATCAGCAATCTCGACGTTATCCTCTCGCTCAACGCCATCCCGGTTTTCGCCGATGTCGATCCGGATACCTTCAACATCGACCCCGATGACGTCGCGGCCAAAATCACGTCAAAGACCAAAGCCATCATGCCGATTTCGATTTACGGCCTCAGTTGCGATCTCGACCCGCTCATGGCTTTGGGCAAAAAGCATGGCATCGCCGTGATCAACGATGCGGCGGAGGCATTC
>DLVK01000496.1:0-3058 GCA_003444235.1 Rhodospirillaceae bacterium | reverse complement strand
CACCCCGAGATCGTCCAGGAATTTCTCGAACTCTTTGTGGCCGGCGACGAGATCATCGCCGAAAACGCCTTTCAGCCCTTCGTCGCACATTTCATCATGGCCCATTGCCCAGGCCATCACCATCGGCAAGGAAAACCCGCAAGCGATTCCGTGGGTCACGCCGTGATACATGGTCAGCGGATAGGAGCATTGATGGGCGATGCAGGTGCGCGTTTGGCTGAGCGCGATACCTGCCAGCATCGCCGCATTGGCCAGTTTGGTGCGCAGTTCGAGATTGCCGAGATCGTCGGCCAGGGCAGGCAAATTATCCAGCACCATTCGCGATGCCTGCACGGCAATCGGCTGGGTGACCAGATTGTGATTGGCCGTCCACATGCTTTCCAATGCGTGGCTCAAGGCATCGAGCCCGGTGGCAATGGTCTGATCCAACGGCAGGCTCAAGGTCAGCTCGGGATCGACGACTGCGTAGTCCGCATAGGCATTGGGGGACCTGACGCCCCATTTGCCCTCGTTCGCATGATCCCAGATCACCGCGCCGATGCTGACTTCGCTGCCGGTGCCGGCAGTGGTCGGTACCGCGATAATGCTCGGGTTTTGCAACTCTTCGATCCGCGCACCGCCGGTCTCCAAATGCTCTTTCAGAAGCGGCCAGTCGCCACCGCCAACGGCGAGCGCCTTGCAGGTGTCCATCGCCGACCCGCCGCCAAGTCCCACATATACTTCGGGCAAGGAGTCCAATTCCCGCATCTGCGCGCAGCCGGCCTCCACGTCTGGGAAATCGGGATTGGCCTGAACGTTGTCGACCACCAAGTCCGCCTTACCGGCAGACTGCTCGAGACGGTCGACCAGGCCCGCGAAATAAGGCTCGTCATAGGTCACCACCATATAGCTGCGGCCCGCGATCAGTTCGGGCAGTTGGTCGAATGTCCCCGGCCCGAAAATCGCTTTTACCGGATTAAAAAATTGCCCCATCGAGACTCTCCCCTGTCGCCGCCCTACAGCGGCATTTCCTTACCTTCGAGTTCTTTTGGCGACCCGGAATAAAGCCCGGCGCCCTCGCGAATTTGTACGCCACCGCGCGGCCCCGTATTCAGCCGGTCGGCAAATTCCGGCGCCAACGGCCGGCCGTTCGGGATGTTCATCCAAAGGCGATAGAGCCGGCGATGTTTGTGGTCGTCGTCCCAATCCTCGAATGCCGTGCGGTTATGCAGCACCATATGATTGTTGTTGAGCTGGATGTCGCCCTGCGAAAAATCCATGTCGAAGCGGATATCATCCCGGGCGGCGAGGTCGCGAACATATTCGAGCGCCGCCTCCTCGAGGTCGCTTAACGGATCGCCGGTCTTGATCGCGGCCCGCAAAATCGATTTCGCATTGTAGCGACAGCTCATACGGCCTTCGTGATAACTGAACACAGGAATGCGGTTGTGGGTCAGTTCGTACAGATCGCCGGTCGATCCTTCGCCCCACAAATCATAGTGAAACCCGCCGAATAACGGCGGCAGGAATTCCGGTTTTTCTTCGAGGATCGTGTTGAAAATAGTAATCGAGCTGGCGAGCTGGCTCTCGCCGCCCTTACGCGCCGGGTGCACGCAAAACAGCGCGACCACATCGCAACTGTCGCAATGCCAGGACGTCGCGCTATTAGAGATGTAGCCGCGGGCGTTGGCCTTGGTGTTGTCGAGCCCCTTATCGGTAACTTCGCAGATCAGATCGCCCCGTGCGTTCTGGCTTATCGGCGTACCGATATGCTGCGCGAGCCCCCAATAAAGCACCTTCAAGGTGTCGTAATCGTGCTCATACTCTTTTACCGGAACGCCCCGCAGCACCGAAAATCCGCGGCCGTTTTCAACCTCTTGGTCGATGATATTGGCTATCCTCGGCCCAAGCGTCGGCAACGGGAAGCTATCCTTCGAAAAGTTGTAGAGTTGAACGTCGGCCTTTTTCGCATGCTCCACCGCCCCATGAATCTCGTCGATCTCCGCCGAGTTCAATGGCTCGATCCAATCGTCGCGCTTGGCCATCTCCGGCCCCTTCCAGGCGGACGCATCGGTGATCGGTCTATTCAGTACTTTTCCCATCGTCAGCTCCAAGTGATGCTTAAGGCTGTATCGCCAAATAACGCGCCATCCATGTCTTGCGCAACTGGTCCTCCGTGCCGCCCCGGTCGTAAGCGGGACTGGTCAGCGGTGCCGCACTATCGATTTCGAACACCACGATCGCATTGACGTCTTCCGGCGCGGCGATCCATTCGGCCAACATCGCGAACAACGCATCATATTCGTCCTCGTCGGGTACGACCAGACGGAGCCGCCCCTTAAACCGGTAACCCTTGCGCGCCATGGGATCGACGAAATTTACCTCGGCCGCCGGATTGCGCTTGAGGTTCGCGACCGTGCGCGGCGAACGAATTTCTGCGAACAGCAGACTGTCGTCGTCGCGCACCGTCATGGTGCCCTTCGGTGACAGATTCGGCGTACCGTCTTTGTTTACGGTGGCGACGAAACCCAGCCGCTGCTCGGAAATCACGCGCTTCATGTCGGCGTTAAGAACGCCCATAGCCCATTCCTTCCTCTTCCTAACCCCCAAACAAATCCCCTGCCGCATCTTGGCAGAAACGGCCAGCGGCGCAATAATGCCGCCGACAATTTATCGAGGGAGAGAAAATGTCCGACCTACCCAAATTCGTGCACATCGCCGAGGAAGGCCCTCGGGAAGGCTTTCAGATCGAAAAAGGGCCGATCTCGACCGAAAACAAGATCAGGCTCGTCGATGCGCTATCGGAAACCGGCCTCAAACACATACAGGTCTGCTCTTTCGTAAACCCCAAACGGGTGCCGGGAATGGCGGACGCCGAAGCCTTGGCCGGCGGAATCAAGGTAAATCCGGATGTGGAATATACCGCGCTCTGGTTTAACGAACGCGGCCTGGAGCAGGCGCTTTCGTTCGATCATCTCAGCGTCGACTGCAAGATCACGCTCTATGCGTCGGAACACTTCCTGATTAGCAATCTCAACCGCGACCGCAAGCGCCACCTGGAAAAAACCCGCGAACTGGG
>DLVK01000245.1:969-4657 GCA_003444235.1 Rhodospirillaceae bacterium | reverse complement strand
GGTTCTCTCCGTCATCCAAATACCTAAACCAAGTTTTTGTTGCATCCGCGATTTTGCTTTCGTCCCATAAGGGCGCCTCCGCCCAATAGTCGATATTGTCCAGAATTTCTGCAACTCCCTCTTCGAAAGATACTTTTGGCGCCCAGCCCAAATCGCGCTTGATTTTTGAAATGTCCGCAAATGTACAGTCCGGCTCGCCAGGCCGTTTCGGGATATGGGTTTTTTCCGAATCTAGAAGCTCTACGAGTCGCAATACCGATTGAGGGTTTCCTGCACCCAAATTCCAAATGCAGCCACATTTATCCGTTTCGCCCGCGGCCAAAAACGCTCTTGCAACATCAGTCACATAAAGAAAATCACGTGACTGAGTACCATCACCAACAACGGTCAATGGTACCCCTGCCAATTTTTGCCGCAAAAAAACACCAAACACCGCGCCATAAGCCCCAGATGTTCGTGATCGGGTTCCATAGGAATTAAAAATGCGCACGGAATTGACCGGCAACCCATAAACTTGATGCCAATGCAGGACCGCCTGCTCACCCTGGTGCTTGGAAAGCGCATACGGGTATTGCGGCTGAATCAGTGCAGACTCGTCGGTTGGCGTTTCGGCAAGGCCGTAGCAAGAGCTCGATGCCGCATAGACCAATTTTTGGATACCGTTTTGCCTTGCCGCCTCTAACACGCGTGTGGTGCCGAGCACGTTAACTTCCATGTATTCGTTCGGCGCTTCGATGGAGGGAACGATATCGCCAATGCCCGCAAAGTGGAAAACGTGGCTTGCGCCGTCAAAAAAGGGATCGTCAGTTTGAATGGCCCGAATGTCACGAACTTCAAAACTCAAATTCGGATTGTTCTCGTGATGCGCAAGATTAGCCTCGCGACCTCCATATAAATTGTCGATCACGCGAACGCGATACCCCGACGCCAACAATAAATCGACCATGTGGCTGCCGATAAATCCGGCGCCGCCGGTGACGACAGCGGTTCCGCTCATGCGGCGCCTCTCTCTTTAAGAGTCCGCACGTTGTAATACCAATCGTCATCCATACTGTCGGGAATCTGGTCAGCACGAAATTCCTGCACTAGATCGCGCACCGCTTCTTCGATCGAATGACTGGGTTTGAAACCAAGAACGCGGTGTATTTTGTCGGAATTTATGTGGTAGCTGCGAATATCGTCAGTCGGCTCGGTAGCTATTTCAATAGGCGCGAGTTCGGGCATCAATTCTTCCACCACTTTTTTCACCATTTCGGCGATTTCCATGATGCTCATATTTTGATAGCCGCAATTGAATATCTCGTTCTGTACTTTTTCCGCCGGTGCCTCCAAAAGCAATTTACAGAGGTCGCAGTAATCCTGCACATGGAGATTGGGACGCAACTGAGAACCACCGAAGACACGGATCTTACGGTTGGTAACCGCGTGATTAGTAAGAATGTTTACGGAAAGATCCAGCCGCAAACGTGGCGCATAACCGCAAACTGTCGCAGGCCGGAATATCACGCCGACAAAATCATCATCGGTGTATTTGTGCAGCAGTGGCTCGCACATGCCTTTGTATTTGTTGTAAAGAGTGAGAGGTACCAATGGGTGATCTTCGGTAACGTCCGGTTCGTCTGACACCCCATACACCGAACTCGACGACGCGTAGACAAAACGTTTCACTCCCGCCTTCTTGGCCGCCGCAACCATCGGCTCGAATGCATCGAGATTGATCGAAGTGCTGAGATTCTCATCAAGCTCAAAGCTCGCATCATTCGAAATGCACGCCAAACTGACCACCCCATCCATGCCTTCCATTGCCATCGCCAAGCTTTGGGTGTCTCGAATATCTCCTTCGACTATCGTCAGGTTAGGGTTATCGGCAGGAAGGAATTGATTGCCGAAATACATAATGTCGTACACCGTGACGTTGTAGCCCTCGTCTAACATTTGCGGGACCAGCCGGCTCCCGCAATAACCGGCACCGCCAGTGATCAGGACATTCTTGTGCATTTAAGTTGTCTCCCAAGAAACTGAATCTCTCGCCGGAAACGGCAAGGTGAACGATAGTAGATGTTAGGCAGCGTCCGAGCTTCGGACATCAATCGAGTAACCCGCTGCTGTCGCGTCGTTATAAAACATTTTTACGGTATCCAGACTGAACTCATCGAGGTCTTTGCCGATCGATTTAAGCTTAGCGATGAGATCATTTGTCATGGTGATGATATCGCAACCGCATTGTTCCGCCTGGATGACGTTAAGCACCTCACGCGGGCTGGCCCAAAGCAGTTCTGCTTTGGGATGCCTCGTCAACATTTGCTTTGCTCGGGCCATGACCGGCACAGGGTCGATTCCTGCGTCCGCAATGCGACCTGCAAAAACCGACACCACTGCAGGCGTGTCAGGAGAAAGGCAATCCAATAAATTTTCGATCTGTGGAATTGTGAAAACCGCAGTTACGTTGACCTTGACCCCTTGGGCCGACAGTTCTCCGCAAAGAGATGCCGTCGAATCGCCTCTAGTGTTAGTAACCGGAATTTTCACATAAACATTTTGGCCCCAAGATGCGATTTCGCGCGCTTGCAATCCCATTTCGGCAATGTCATCTGCAAACACTTCGAAACTAATCGGCTTGTCGGAAATCTTCGAAAGAACTTCGTGGGCGAAGGATTCATAATCCTCGATTCCGGCAGCCTTCATCAAAGTCGGATTAGTAGTAAGTCCCGAAATAACAGGATCATCGGCGGCCTCAAGCATTGACGGAATATCCGCACCATCGGCAAATATTTTAACCTGCCTACTGGCCCTTTTATCGCTCATTCTACAAACTCCCCAACGTTTGTTTCTGCGCCCAATTAATCGGTTAAAATTCCGAATTTACTCATACGAGGTTTCCACATTGACGCAGAGGCATTTGCCGCAAGCGAACGCTTTGACATCCAAAAGCGCACGTCTCCGCCAAACACTTTCAAGAAATGATTCTTTTCGACCTTGCATGGCCGCCTTTACTCCAGGCCAGTTCCATGAAAATTCGGAACCGTCGGACATGGTATTCCCTACGATCGTTTATAACAGCGCAATTGCTTGGTGCAAGCAGAACGCACCAAATGCACAAAAAAAATCGATCGATTAGCCCAATCGTTGAAAAGATTTTGGTATCTGAGCGTATCTTTGAACGAAAAATCGGGCTATTTGGCCTTGGGCACGAACCACATCTCAAGCAAAAACTAAATTTTTAAATTCAGGCTCGGCATCGGCTACCTCACCATTTGGTTGCATTGATTTGCAAGTCAGGATGGCTCACCAATGCATGCCAAACCACTGCCTGAAACCCTTCACTCAATGGCGTCGTCCAGTCAGGTTCGATATTTGGAACGACAATTACGACGTCGCCGGCTTGCTTGGTATAGCCACCATCACGGCCTACCACTCCAAAGATGGACATGTCGCGTTCTCTAGCTTCTTGAATCGCGTTGATGAGATTAACCGACACATTTAGCTCTAAATTCCCCCCTCCGACGGAGAAGACCAATAACGCATCCTTGTCAGTCGCTCGGCTTGTCTTGAGATATTCTGCAAAAACCGTTTCGAATCCTTCATCATTGGTCCGCGCGGTTAGTTCGCTGACATTGTCGGTCGGAGCGTAAGCTTCGATATTGCACAATTTGCGAAAATCGTTGACTGCGTGGCCCGCATTACCCGC
>DLVK01000245.1:0-670 GCA_003444235.1 Rhodospirillaceae bacterium | reverse complement strand
TCTGCGTGGCCCGCATTACCCGCGCTCCCGCCAACACCAAGAATGAAAAGACGCCCTTCATTTTCTCGTAGCACAGCGAGTTCGCCGGCCAATCGATCGATTAGTGCATGATCGATTTTGTCGGCAATCTCTGCAACTGCCGAAAAGAATGACAAAGCATGTGAATTAGACGCATCCGACATAAGGAATTCCCGCGAAAATTTACTTCAATCTTTTTACGTGCAAACACAAAAGCACGTCTACGATATCGATACTCGAATTCGATTTTTTTACATTTTTTTCAGAGGGTCCATCAATCTCACAAATTTTACTTCTTATCCCTCTCATCCCCGTATATCCACAAAAGGCAGATATATCCATCCTACCTGCTTACCCGATTGGACCAAAATCCAGTTTTCCGCTTCATCAATAATGAAGCCATTGTGCTTGCCCTTGCTGAACTTACCTACGACTTTACACTTGGTATTGGGACAACTCCGGATACGAAGGCGCTGGGTACGAATATCGAATCGCACCACCTTGGGATTTTCGCGATCCACACGGCGAGGCAACACGCCCGCACTCGAAATGCTGACGGGCGAAGGTTTGGATTCAGTTTGGGTGCCGGCATCAGGCCGCGGTTTCAGAAATCGCCCGCCTTGCAGTGGAAAAATATTGAATCCGATCGGCG
>DLVK01000362.1:0-3072 GCA_003444235.1 Rhodospirillaceae bacterium | reverse complement strand
GCCGGCCTATGATGATCTTGCGCGGCGGTTCGCCGCCAAAGGGATTGGCAACGGGTTTCGGCTTGTTCTCTATAGTCGGGGGGGCATGCAGTGGGCGACACGTATATGGTGGATGCTACGCTCCGTCGGTTTTGACAATGCCGCAATATTGAATGGCGGTTGGGAAAAATGGGAACAGGAGGCACGGGCCACGGAAAGCGGTAGCAGCGACTATTCGGCAGCTCAATTTGTGCCGATGCCGCGACCTGAACTGTTCGTCGGCAAAGATGAAGTTATGGCGGCCATCGGAGACACCGCTGTCTGCACGCTCAACGCTTTGACACCTGATCTCCACAGTGGTGAGAACCCGCGCTATGGCCGGCCGGGTCGCATACCGGGCAGCGTGAATGTACCCGCTCATTCACTTTCGAACCCAGAGGATAAAACTTTTATTTCACTCGATGCGGTCCAGGAAGCGTTCGATGCGGTGGGGGCGAAACGCGAACAGCGCATCATCAATTATTGTGGTGGAGCTATCGCCGCGACCCTTGATGCGTTTCTGTTGCATCAGCTCGGTTATGAAGATCTGACTGTTTATGACGATTCAATGAGCCAGTGGGCAACCGACGAAACCGTTCCCATCGAGAGAGATTAAGTAGATAACCGAACTGTTCATCGCTCTCGACCTATATGACCGCCATGTCCTATTCTTTACGGGACTAGTCGAGACACCGCCGAGCTTCGATCTGCGAGCGCTCGAGGTCGGGATGGTGCCGCCCCGTCGCGATGGTATCGATCATCACTGCCGCATGTTCTGGCCTTTCGTGATGCGCTGGGGAGCGATGTCTCTGATCTCCCGCAAGCCCCGATGACCATGTGGGGCCACGCCCGTGCGCAGACGGACGAAGCGTACATTGACTACGGTTTTAAGATGATGGCGGTTTTTTCTGAGAGGAGCACGTATGAGTTCGGCACCAACCCTTGGCCCTCCGGCGTTCAATCGAACCGAATAGATTTAGAGCGATTTATTCGGATATATGGCCAACCAGTCGCTAATTCCTAAGGCGGTTCCGCCTGAGGAATTGTTCCATCCTTCCGTTCGCGATACTTAGATGCCGTCTGATCACCAAAGAAGTGAATAATGATGCCAGAAGAAAAAAAATTTCAGGCACGCCGTAGTTTCATATTCGCGCCCGGCCTGCAGCCTGAAATGTTTCCAAAAGCGCTGAAGTCTGGTGCCGATATCGTGTGTATCGATTTGGAAGATGCAATTGCCCCCCAGCACAAGGATATCTCACGTGAGCGTACCATGGCCTTGTTCGCGGAAGAGCAGGCCGATGATAGTGTTGAACGGATGGTTCGTATCAATTGCACACGTACGCCCGAGGGTATGGCGGACCTGCAAGCCATTGTCGCCGGGTCAAATCACCCGCCTGCTATCATGCTGCCTAAGGTGAAGTCGCCCGATGAAATTCGGGCGCTCGACGAGTTGTTCGACGAGAATGATGTAGAAATCCGGCTTCATGTAATTATCGAGACGAATCACGGCCTCGAGGCGGCATATGAAATCGCGCAGGCGAGCGACCGTCTCGATGCAATGTTCTTCGGAGGCGTTGACATGGCCGCAGAGTTGCGCGCGCGTAATGATTGGCTCAATCTACTCTATGCGCGTTCTCGGGTCGTTCATGCGGCGGCTGGAGCCGAAGTCGACGTCATAGATGTGCCCTACCTTGATTTGGAAGACCTAAGTGGCATGCGCAGGGAAGCGGAAGCGGCGCGTGATCTCGGATTTTCCGGAAAGGGGTCCATTCATCCGAAGCAGATTCCGGTCTTGAACGAGGTCTTCTCCCCGAGCGCCGATGAGGTCGTCCATGCCCAGAAGATCGTAGACGCCTTCGCGAACGCTGAGACAGGCCTCGTTGTTGTCGACGGCAAGCTAATTGAGAAGCCGGTACTGCGCTCCATGCACAGAACGCTTGCAGTGGCGGAACGCGTGGGCCGATAACCTTGCCTTACGCGCTTTCGTCTTCGTTCATTTCCTTGAATACCTTGCCGGCGATTATGAAAGCCTCGCGGATGGTCGGGACCCCGATATAGCCACCGACATGGAGGAGCGCTTCGGTAATCTCGTCCTCGGTCCAACCCACGCGGCGGGCAAAGCGGATATGCAACTCCAGTTCGGGCCAGCAGTGAAGGCAGGTATCTGAAATCACACAAATCATAGCGCGGGTCTTGCGGTCGAGGCCTTCGCGGGTCCAGAGCAGTCCAAAGACCGCTTCCGTTGCGTAATCGCCAAACTTCTTCATCGTCGGGTCGGCGTAGACGGTGTTGGCGAGTTTCTCGACGAGTTCGTCGCCCATCATTTCGCGACGAACCTGCTGTCCGTTCTCATATGCTTCGCTGTTTGCCATATCTCTTTCCTCCATTGTGATCCGCGGAGCGGCTGCTCCGTTAGAGGATGATCTAAATTGGCAAGCCTAGGCGACGAGCGGAAGGAATACGCGGGCGGCTTCGGCGAGCGCGTCTACAACAGATTGACCGTCGCGAAGAGGCTGATGAACCGAGACCCAACCGGCGTAGTCACACTCTCGTAGAACGTCGATCAGAGGAGAAATCTCAATCCCGGACGGATCGTCCAGCGGAAGGTAAGATAGGGAAACCGGGCCCCGTGTCCGTGTCATGAAACAGTGAGCCCCTGTAGGGTCGAGGCGGATATTCTGAAAGTAAAAATTGACTAGGTATGGCATAAGGCGCCGCACGGCGTCCGGACCGTAATTATCACCGCAGGCGAGCAGGTTTGCGGGTTCAAACGTCACGCCGAAATTTGGCCGGTCAATACGCGACATGAGATCCAGTGTCTCGTCGACGGTCTCCGCGAGCGTACCCCAATGGGTCTGCTGCGCCAGCACGACACCTCGCTCGCAAGCTTCGTCGGCAGCGCGCTGAGCGAAAGGGATATCTGCTGCGGTTTGGATCATGACCCTGACTAGTGCCGCGCCAAGCCTTTCTGCAAGCTCAAGATGAGGCGTGATGTTTCGCAGACAGGAAGGCGCGTCGGGCGAGTTTGCTGCTAGTGGCACATTGCCCATCACC
>DLVK01000075.1:1025-2601 GCA_003444235.1 Rhodospirillaceae bacterium | reverse complement strand
GCGGTCATAGCGCTTGCGATTATTGGCGTCGGTATATTACCGATTCTTTCATACGCAACAGGTATGAGAAATATTCAACGTGCCGAATTAACGAAGATCAACGCTCCCTCCTATACCCCCGACGGAAACGTAATGCGGCCGTCCAACTGGCGTCACTGGATCTACGTGGGCACACCGCTCACACCTAATGCACTGAATAATGGCAAGGCCCCATTTCCCGAATTCCACAATGTGTATGCCGAGCCAAGCGCATTTGAGCATTACAAGCGAACCGGCAAATGGCCTGACGGCACGCAGCTCGCGAAAGAGCTGGTAAGCGTTCGCAATAGCCCGACCAACTACAAGGACGGATCAAGCATAGCGGCAAGCGGTCGAGGATACTTTCAAGGCGAGTTTCAAGGCCTAGAGCTCGCAGTAAAAGACACCAAACGGTTCGCGAAGGAACCTGGCGGCTGGGCTTACTTCAGTTTTGGACACAAAAAACCACCTTACGCGGAAACCGCAAAGGCCTTCCCAACAGATAAATGCAACGCGTGTCACCAAGCCGCGGCAGCCGAGGATTTCGTCTTCAGTCAGTTCTATCCGGTCATCCGCTCGGCCAAACCGCAGTAAGTGGATTCATGCGATGCCCATGAGAGCAACTGCCTTTAAATTGATAGCGGTGCCTGTCAGCATTATCTGTGCGCTCATCGCAATCATAATTGCCTTGCGATCCATGGGGCCTACGAATGAAACAAATACATTCGACATGACCGTGAGTTCGACAGGGGCAATATCACTACCCGAAATCGATTTTCGAAAAAACTGGACCGTTCTAGGCACTTGGTCGGTCAATGATGAGGAAAAACAAGGCGCCAAGGGATTTCATACCGTCTATGCGGAATCTAGTTCGGTCGACTATTTCCGCAAACATAAGAAATTTCCCGACCGAGCCGTAATCATCAAAGAATTGCGCAATGCAAAAACGACACCTCTATCGACCGGAACCGTTAGCTGGCCGACGGACTTGTCGGGATGGTTCGTCTTAGTGAAGGACACCAAAAAGCGGTTTCCCCAAAACCGGTTATGGGGCAATGGCTGGGGTTGGGCCTTTTTCACCGCAGACAATACGAATACTACGATCACAAAAGACTACAAGGCCGAGTGTATCGGCTGCCACATACCGGCAAAGAAAGACGATTGGCTCTATTTACGAGCGTATCCGGTACTGAAATCTAAGTGAGGTAACCTCCCCTCGGGACGACCTGGCGTCCCATCCGGCATGACCGAGTAACGCACGGTCACGTCAAATTGCGAAGGGCCGCGCGAAGACACCACGCGGTCCTTCGCACTTTTTGGGAACATTTCACTTCTCCTCATATAGCGGACACTCTCGCCTATCTCACACCCTAGCCAACTTGTGAATCCTCAAAATCCATAGTTTACGGACAAAGCTACGGGTCTTTGCCCTGCTCACGCTGGCTGTTACATAAGAGACGAATAATTGCGGGGAGAGAAGAACAATGACGTCCAACGGACAAAGCTACGATTTCGTTATCGTCGGCGGAGGCTCGGCCGGTTGCGTGTTGGCCAATCG
>DLVK01000075.1:0-729 GCA_003444235.1 Rhodospirillaceae bacterium | reverse complement strand
GGCCGGTTGCGTGTTGGCCAATCGGCTCAGCGAAGACCCGAAGAACAGTGTCTGTCTGCTCGAAGCGGGCGCCAAGGATTGGACCCCGCTCATCCATATACCATTAGGTGTGATGTTCCTGATCGATCACAAAAAGTGGAACTGGAACTATAAAACCGAAGGCCAATCCAACGCGTCTAACCGGAATATCAATATTCCACGAGGCCGGGCGCTGGGAGGATCAAGCTCCATCAACGGCATGGTCTACGCCCGCGGCAATAAACGCGACTATGACGACTGGGCTAATAAGGCCGGCTGCAAAGGATGGTCCTATCGCGAGGTCCTACCCTACTTTATCCGGTCGGAGAACAACGAGACATTCCGTGACGACCCACTGCACGGCACCGAGGGACCGCTCAATGTTAGCCGCCTTAAGAAACCCAACAAAATGCTCGATCTGCTGTTCGAATCCACCGACGCGATGCAGATACCCCGCCGCGTAGACTTCAACGACGGCGACCAAGAAGGTTTCGGCGAACGTCAGGTGACGATCAAAAACGGCCGTCGCTGGTCTGCCGCCAAGGCTTATCTCGATCCGGTCCGCAAGCGACCTAATCTTACGATCATGACCGGCGCACTAGCTGACAAGGTGGTTATTGAAAGCGGCCGTGCCACAGGCATGGAAATTCTTCAGGGCGGCCAACGCAAAACCATATCCGCGTCGAAAGAGATTCTGATTTCCTGCGGGGC
>DLVK01000471.1:0-5774 GCA_003444235.1 Rhodospirillaceae bacterium | reverse complement strand
CAGCCTCGGAATCGCCATTCGTTTGGGTGCCCAATTCTTCGCGGCCGTTATCGGTCTCGCTTTTTTGCAACACGAGGGGTTGCTGCTGCAGGGTCTCGCTCCCGAATGGCTCGATCGCGCCGTGACAGTCTTGGCCTGGGTATGGTTCGTCAATCTATTCAATTTTATGGATGGGATCGACGGCATCGCCGCGGTCGAAACTATTATTGTCGCCGGAGGACTTGCCGTATTGGCTCTTATCGTACCGGCGAGGGCGCCGGACATTTGGTTTCCACTTAGCCTAATCGCCGCAACGCTGGGATTCCTCTGGTGGAATTGGCACCCAGCAAAACTTTTTCTGGGAGATGTCGGAAGTGTCCCTCTCGGATTTCTCCTTGGCGGGTTGCTGATTCTGACGGCAATGAAAGGGGCGTGGCTGGCCGCTCTGATCCTACCGCTATATTTCCTCGCCGATGCAACCCTGACGCTATTCCTACGAGCCCTGAAGCGTGAACCCGTTTGGCAAGCCCATCGGCAGCATTGCTACCAACAGGCCGTCCAGAATGGAAAGTCTCATGCCGCGGTTAGTATTGCGGTAGGGCTGATCGGGCTGGTTCTAATTTGTCTGGGAGCCTTTTCTATTTATCAACCGGTCCTTTCTTTCGCGGGTGCCACCGCACTCGTTGCGGGGCTAATGGTCTGGATGGTGCGATGACACGATTGGTGTTGGTCACCGGTGCGGGCGGTTTTATCGGACGCCACCTTACGCCCGTGCTCGAAAATGCCGGCTGGAATGTTCGGGGAATCGGGCGAAAAGAAACCGGCGATCTCGACGGCAATGTCGATTGGCAACCGTATCTGGAAGGTGTCGAGTCTGTCGTACATCTGGCCGCGCGGGTACATGCGATGGGTGATCGCGCGGATAATCCCGATGCTCTCAGCGCCCATCTTCGCGCCAATCGCGATGCGACCGGCAAGCTCGGAGAACAGGCCGAATCTTTAGGAGTGCGGAAATTTGTCTTTCTGAGCTCGGTCAAGGTTCATGGCGAAGCGTCGGAATTGCCGCTTCAAGGCAATGCGCCGGTCGATCCCCTCGACCCCTATGGCCGTTCAAAAGCAGACGCAGAGCAAGCTCTTTTAGCAAGCGCAAAACAAATGAATGTGACTATTCTACGCCCACCGCTAGTCTATGGACCCTTCGTCAAAGGCAATTTTCGAAAATTGTTGAACATCGTCGACAAGGGCGTGCCATTGCCCCTTGGCGCAACCGACAACCGGCGTAGCCTTATTTATGTCGGCAATCTCGCGGACGCGATTCGGGTTGCACTTGACGCGCCACCCGGAATTCACCTGCCAAGCGATGGCGATCCAATCTCAACCACGGCATTGATCCGCGAATTGGCCCAAGCACTTGATCGCCCCGCTCGGCTCATTCCGGTACCAGTACCCTTGTTGCGCGTAGCCGGGCACCTGACGGGAAAATCCAATTTTATTCAAAGGCTTGTGGATTCATTCGTCGTCGACGGAACGATCCCCGATTGGCAGCCCCCGTACAGCTTGCAACAAGGGCTCGCCGAAACAGCCGCTTGGTGGCGAAAGGGTTCGGAAAATTAGTATCGACTTGCTTGTCACGGCCCCCCGCCATCGCTATGAAGCCCGTCAATGACACTCATTCCGAGACTTAACCGCGCCCGCATCGCGCTAGCCCATGACACGGTGATGGCGGCGATTTCATTTCCGCTGGCGCTCTATTTGCGCCTGGGCGAAGACTTTTGGCCAATGGCCGATACCGATCTCGCCACGGCGACAGGCGGCTTCACGATAATCGCGATTGCAGTGTTTCTGTTCTGCAAGATGTACCGGGGGATTTGGCGATATGCCTCGGTTAACGACCTTCTGACCATCACCAAAGCGGTGACGCTGGCGATCCTAGTCTTTCTGCCATTGTTGTTCGTGCTCACGCGCCTGGAAGGGCTTCCGCGCTCGGCCCCTCTGATTCAATGGTTCCTGTTGATGGCGCTGCTCGGTGGCCCACGCTTCTGCTACCGATTGATCAAGGATCGGCATGTGGGTCATTTGCTCGAAAACACCCCGCACCGTCGCGTGTCGGTGCTGTTAATCGGAGCCGGCGATGCAGCAGAAACCTTTATCCGAGAACAGGCGCGCGACCGTAATGCGGCTTATCGGGTGACCGGCGTCATCGACCACAAGGGCGGCCGAGTCGGCCGGGACATTCACAGCGTACCTGTCCTAGCCGGTCTCGACGGATTAGACGCAGTCCTGGAGAAGCAAGCAAGAAACGGCGTGCAACGCCTGGTGCTCACAGCAGAAGATATAGATGGTTCCGTCATCCGCGAGACCATGGAAATTGCCGAACGCCATGGCCTCACCATGGCGCGCTTACCGCGCTTAACGGAGCTCAAAGCAGGCATCGAAGACCTGGCGCAAACAAGGCCCATCGACCTCGCCGATCTGCTCGGTCGGCCCCAAGCAGTACTGGACCGTGATGCGATCAAAGCGCTCGTGACTGGAAAAAGAGTCCTGGTGACAGGTGCCGGCGGTACCATCGGCAGCGAACTCGTGCGCCAGATATCCGATCTTGAGCCGGCCCATATCGCATTGTTCGATAACGCGGAGTACCACCTCTATCAAATCGACCTGGAGCTTGGCGAACGGCATCCAGAAATGCCGCGAGAGGCAATCCTCGGCAGCGTGCGCGATCCGGCCCGCATCGAAGATGTAATCACTCGTCTGAAACCGGCTTTGGTATTTCACGCAGCTGCGCTCAAACATGTGCCGATGGTCGAGGCCAATCCGATGGAAGGAGTGCTGACCAATACGATCGGCAGTCAAATCGTCGCCAACGCCTGCAGGAAAGGCGACGTCGATGTGATGGTGCAGATTTCCACGGATAAAGCGGTCAATCCTACCAACGTCATGGGCGCCACCAAGCGGCTTGCAGAAAGCTATTGTCAATCGCTCGACGTGGCGGAACGGTCCGGTGGCGGTACGCGTTACGTGACCGTCCGCTTCGGCAATGTATTGGGTTCGACTGGATCGGTGGTGCCGCTCTTTCAGCGGCAGCTTGCAAGGGGCGGCCCGTTGACCGTGACCCACAAGGATATCACCCGTTACTTCATGACCACAGGCGAAGCGGTAGAATTGGTGCTGCAAGCCTCCGCCATGGGCGTCGGCGATGCGGAAGCAGGCGGCAAGATTTTTGTCCTCGATATGGGCGCGCCGGTGAAGATCATCGATCTCGCCGAACAAATGATCCGCCTTTCGGGTCAAAAACCCGGGGACGACATAAAAATTGAAATTACCGGCCTTCGACCCGGCGAGAAGCTACATGAGGAATTGCTGCACGAATCCGAGGATTTGATACCTGCCCAGAGCCCCGGTCTGTTTCTGGCCGCACCGGAGATTCATGACCTCGCGACGCTTGAAGCCGAAATCGAACAAATTGCCGAACTGGCGCGGGCCCGAAATCGCAAGGAAACGCTGCAGCAACTCGCCCGCCTGGTGCCCGAATATCAACCAGCCTCTCGAAAATAGAAAATTTGAAGGAACTCTCGATGACCGACACGCCGATCGCCCGCGCTCTTATTTCCGTTTCGGATAAGACGGATTTGATTGATTTTGCGCGCAGTTTAAACGCAGCTGGCGTCGCAATATTGTCTACAGGAGGTTCCGCAAAGGCGATGGGTGACGCCGGCATCGCGGTCACCGAAGTGGCCGATCACACGGGGTCGCCTGAGATACTCGACGGCCGCGTAAAGACATTGCATCCGAAAATTCACGGCGGAATTTTGGGCCGCCGCGATCTCGGTGATCATCTTTCCCAGATGGAAACACATGACATCGCGCCCATCGATCTCGTCGTCGTCAATCTGTATCCCTTCGAAGCCACCGTCGCGAAAGGCGCGCCATTCGAGGAATGTATCGAGAATATCGATATCGGCGGGCCTGCGCTCATCCGGGCGGCAGCGAAGAATCATGGGTCGGTTACAGTCGTGACAGACCCCAGCCCATACAACGCGGTTATAGAAGCAATGACAGCCAACAATGGCGCGACGACAGCTGAACTTCGCCGGACTTTCGCCGAAGAAGCCTATGCCCACACGGCGTACTATGACGGAATGATCGCGAGTTGGTTCGCCGCCGAGCGTGGCGAGCTTTTCCCCGACCGATTGGTCGGAGGCGGAAAATTGCAGCAAAAACTTCGGTATGGCGAGAACCCGCACCAAGATGCCGCCCTCTATCTCGGCGGCGCGGCCCGTCCTGGGGTGGCCACCGCCGAGCAAATCCAAGGCAAGGAGCTCAGCTACAATAATCTCAATGACACCGATGCCGCATTCGAGCTGGTCTCCGAATTCGAACAGCCTGCCTGTGCGATCATCAAGCATGCGAATCCCTGCGGCGTGGCGCTCGGCGACAATCTCAGCGATGCCTATTCGAAGGCGCTAACTTGCGATCCTATCAGCGCCTTTGGCGGAATTATCGCGCTCAACGACACGTTGACCGGCGAAACCGCCGAGAAAATCGCCGATCTTTTTGCCGAAGTGGTGATCGCGCCCGATGCGGATAAAAAGGCACGGGAGATAATGGCGGCTAAGAAAAACCTCCGCGTCCTGCTAACAGGCGAAATGGCGGATCCAGCCGCCCCCGGACGAGCAATCAAAACTATTGCCGGCGGATTTCTCGCCATGTCGCGCGACGATGGACGTATCCGAGAGGCGGACTTGAAAGTAGTGACGAAACAAAAACCCAGCGCACAACAAGTCGCCGACTTATTGTTCGCGTTTACCGTCTGCAAGCATGTCAAATCCAATGCCATCATCTACGTTAAAGACGGCGTTACCGTCGGCATGGGTGCGGGACAGATGAGCCGGGTCGACTCATCGCGTATCGCCGCACTTAAATCGAAAGAAGCCGCCGAAGCCGCTGGCGAAAAAAGCTTGCGCACCGAAGGATCGGTAGTCGCATCCGATGCATTTTTTCCTTTCGCGGATGGCCTGTTAGCAGCTGTCGAAGCGGGCGCCACCGCCGTTATTCAGCCGGGCGGCTCCATTCGCGACGACGAGGTGATCAAGGCAGCCGACGAGGCCGGCATCGCCATGGTGTTCACTGGGATGCGCCATTTCCGGCATTAGAAGATTCCGTACGAACGCCGAGCAATAGGAGCGCCCCCAGCGCCCAAACCACTAAAATTGTTACCAATCCAGCGCGTTGGCTATCGAAGGCATCGGTCGCAGCGGCATAAAAAATCGGCCCCAAGAAGGCGACGGACTTACCGGTCAACGCATATAGCCCGAACATTTCCGTTTCCATGCCCCGAGGTGAAATTCGGGCCATAAGGGACCGGCTCGCCGCTTGGGCTGGGCCCACGAAAACGCCGAGCCCGATGGCAAGCCCAACAAACCAGCCCCGGTCGTCGGTGAACAGAATCGCAATACCGAAAACAAGCAACCCGGCGAGCGCAGCCAGTACGGTTTGCTTGGAGCCGACCCGGTCATCGACCCAGGCGAAGGCAAAGGCGCCGAGACCTGCGGAAATATTGAGCCCGATAGCAAACAGCATTATGTCCTCGAACCCCATGCCATAGACGCCGGCGGCATAAAGCCCACCCAATGCAAACAAGGTTGCCAGTCCGTCGCGGTAAAGGGCGCTGGCGATCAGAAACAGGACAATAGAACGATAGGATTTTATTTCACGCACCGTATCCAGCAATTGGCGCAAGCCGGCACGAATGGCTTTTCCCGTCGGAATCGAGTCACCTTTATAGGCGGGCACGA
>DLVK01000364.1:0-3844 GCA_003444235.1 Rhodospirillaceae bacterium | reverse complement strand
CAACGCCTCCGCGCCAATTACCAGTGATGCCAAGGACGCGGTTACGGCCGCCCTCGATGTCACCGGCAACCCATCGTCGGTGCATGCTGAAGGTCGAAAGGCCCGTTCTATCGTAGAAGATGCGAGACATAAGCTGGCGCGACTGATCGGTGCTTCGGCGGAAAATATCGTCTTTACCAGCGGGGCAACGGAAGCGAACAATTTGGCTCTGAGGGGCAGCGGGTGCCGGCGTATTTTAGTTTCATCGGTGGAACACCCCTCGGTATTGCAATCGTCGAAAGTGGTCGAGACGATCGACGTGGATTGTGCGGGCTGTGTGGTCCCTGAAACTTTGGAGCGTCTTCTTGCGGAGAATGATGGGCCGGCCCTGGTTTCGGTGATGCTTGCAAACAATGAAACTGGCGTGATTCAGCCGGTTAGGGAACTTGCGTCGATAGCGCATGCGCATGGCAGCCTTGTTCATTGTGATGCGGTACAGGCGCCTGGGCGTATTCCGGTCGACATGAGGGAACTCGGCGTGGATATGATGACACTGTCTGCGCACAAAATTGGTGGACCGAAAGGCGTCGGGGCGCTTGTTTTGGCTCCGGGTATCGATGTCGAAGGTATCATTACAGGTGGCGGCCAGGAGCGGGGCAGGCGAGGTGGCACGGAAAATATCTCTGCCATAGCCGGCTTTGGTGCCGCTGCGGTATGTGCGGATACGGCGCTCGGCAACATCGAAAAAGTCCGTGCTCGACGGGATAAAATGGAGCGCGAGTTGGTGTCCCGGGTTCCCGAGGCGATAATTCACGGCGCGAAGGCCAGTCGCCTTGCCAACACGAGTTCCGTCGGCGTTGAGGGGGCGTTGGCGGAGACACAGGTGATCGCACTCGACCTTGCGGGATTTGCGATCAGCGCGGGCTCGGCCTGTTCCTCGGGCAAAGTTACGCCAAGTCACGTATTGACCGCGATGGGATTGTCCCAAGAGGCAGCTGCTTCAGCAATCCGGGTGAGTATCGGCACCGAGACGACCGAGGACGAAATAGCGCTTTTCATCGATGCCTGGAGTGCTCATATACGGAGTAGGAAGCAACAGGCGAGCGCGGCCTGAGCAGAAGGCAAAAATGATGGATCAACCCATATATCTCGACTATCAGGCGTCGACCCCACTCGACCCGAAAGTACGTGAGGTCATGTTGCCCTGGATGGGGGATCTGTTTGGCAATCCCCATTCCAGCGACCACGCTCATGGCTGGGCCGCGGAAGAAGCAGTAGAGACAGCGCGCGCCCAGGTGGCGGCGTTGATCGGTGCGAAGCCACGGGAGATTATTTTTACTTCCGGTGCAACCGAAGCCAACAATCTGGCCATTAAGGGGGTGGCGCGGGCGCTCAAAACAGACCGCAATCATCTGATTACCTGTGTGACCGAGCACAAATGCGTGCTCGAAAGTTGCGCCCGGCTCGAAGGTGAAGGATTCCGAGTAACCTATCTTCCGGTTGAGGCGAATGGATTGCTGAATCTCGACCGGCTCGAGGCCGCACTTGACGAGAAAACCGCGCTGGTTTCGATCATGGCGGTGAATAACGAAATCGGGGTTATCCAACCGCTCGGAGAAATTGCGGCGCTTTGTAAAAAAGTCGGTGCACGCCTCCACACCGATGCGGCGCAGGGGGTGGCAAAGATTCCCATTGATGTGCAGGCCATGGGAATAGATCTATTGAGCATCAGCGGGCACAAAATTTATGCGCCGATGGGGATTGGCGCTCTCTATATTCGCCGGAAACCAGCGGTACCGATAGAACCCTTAATCGATGGGGGTGGGCAAGAAAGAGGCCTGAGATCGGGCACAGTACCGGCGCCTCTTACGATTGGATTCGGTGAAAGCTGCCGGATCGCTGTCGCGGAGATGGCCGAGGAAGCAACGCGTTTGGCCGCGCTCCGCGACAGGTTCATGGCACGGATTAACACTGCGCTCGATGATGTTCATCTAAACGGCGATGCGGTCGAACGTATTCCCGGCAATCTCAATCTGTCCTTTGCCGATATCGATGCTCAAGACCTGATGATGCGCTTGCCCCGTGTGTCTGTCTCGACCGGATCTGCCTGCACCACGGCGACTGTGCAAGCGTCGCACGTGTTGCAGGCGCTTGGGGTCGAAGAAAGACTGCTTCACAACGCCATTCGGATTGGGATCGGACGTTTTACGACCGATGAGGAAGTTGATATCGCCGCGGATGAAATTGCGCGTGCGGTCAACACGCTTCGACAATCGGCGCAAGTGTACGAAGGCGTCGGCGGACGGTAAAAATAGTCTTCGATTTGACCCACAGATTCCGACTCGGTTGCCAACTCACCATGAAAGATGCGCATGTCGGGCTGACTGGTAACTCGTCTAATTGGACGTTGAAATTTCAATCGGATGATTGAGGCCTTCAAGATTTTTGCCAGATTTCCCAATAAATACAGATATTTAGATTTTCAAAATCGATTTGATTCTCTGTCGCAGTCGAATCTTTTGCGAAGTTTAGGCTCGCGCCAACAACCGACGGTTTGACCGACTTTCCCACGCGCGCTTATATTTTGTGGTGAGAGGAATGGGAACTACAAAATATAGTGGGTTAGGTGGATTAGCCTGCTGACTTGTGTTTGCATAAAGGTTGGGAAGTGATGGCGCGCTTCGTACGCAGTGCAATTTTTTGGTTGGTCGGTGGAATTGCCCTTGTGGCTTTGCCGGTTTTGGCAGCGGTCACCACGAATTTTTCCAGCAATCAAGGCGTAAGCGTCGCCCGGGTCCGCAGTGGCGAACATCCGGGTTTTTCGCGGATTGTCCTAGATGCAACAAATCAAGTAAACTTTAAGTATGAGACAAGTCCAGATGGAAGAAATATTGCAGTAGAACTACCAAATATTAGATGGAATACAAAAGAAAGTCATATTTACAAGAAGAGTAAAAATATAGATAGAGTAGAATTTGTGCCAGGGCAAAAAGGCGGCGGCACGGTGTTGATTGAGGGCAAAAATCCCATTGGCCTGCGTTGGGTTCGGGGGTTACAGCCACACGGGAAACGAGGCCATCGCTTGGTTGTGGATGTGGCGCCCAAAGGGGCTACGACATTGCCAACAAAAGGAACTTTCGCAAAGAACGTCATTCGAGACGGCCAAGGACAGGTGGCGAGTGCACCGCCTTCGGCGTTGCCAAAATCGCGCAAGATGGCTGCAGCGCCGAAATCTGAACGCCAACCTCTGGGGGCGGACACGATGCCCGAAAAACCTTCCATGGGCGATAAGATGGAAGGAACACGCGCCAAGCCCTATATGGCATTAAGGACTGGCCTCTATCTCGCTAGCGATGGTTCGCTCGAGTTGGACGACCCTGCGGGGTCTCACGACGTGACCACCGATACCCCGTTTTCGAACGGCCTCTTTAGCGGCGCGATTGGGGTCGATTGGGCTCCGACTGGCATTCCCCTGCGGAATGAATTCGAAATCAATCTTCGGTTGGAGTCCGAAGGAGATATCAGTTCGACAAATCGAGGAACCGGCGTTGTCCAATCGGGGACGGCCGAACTCAGCAGCCTCAACTTTATGATCAATACTTATTATGATTTCTCGCTCGGTTCGGGTTTTTCCCCCTATCTTGGGCTAGGCCTCGGCTTTTCACGAAACCGGCTCGAGGTCTCTACGAATTTGAACACCTTTAATACCGACGCAACCACCACTTTTGCGTGGGCTATCATGGCGGGCGCCGGTTATCGAATGGCGCCGAATTGGTTGATTGATTTTGGCTATCGCTTTTTGGATGCCGGCGAGTTACGCAGCAATCTGGGCACCAGTGCAAATGCCGGCAGGCAATTTAACGAC
>DLVK01000070.1:0-15642 GCA_003444235.1 Rhodospirillaceae bacterium | reverse complement strand
TTGAGACCAACAAAATGTAGCTCGACCAATCGAAGCGCGGCAGCCGCCGTAACCGCCAGCCGCCCGGCAAAAAGAAGAAGCCCAAGAACAGCGCCACTGCACAAAACGGCAGGGGAAACAGAAAAATATGGCGCCAGCTCATTTCATCGATGATGTAGCCGCCGGCAACAGGTCCTAGCATCGGCGAAATCATGAGGCCGGTGCTATAGACCCCCATCGCTAAACCACGTTTGTCGGGAGGAAACGCCCGATAGATCACCGACATCATCAAGGGTTGGATGATGCCGGCGGGCACACCTTGAATAATCCGCCCGATGATCAGTACATCCAGCGTGGGGCTCAAATAGCAAAGCCAACTCCCGAACAGGAACATGACCGCGATAACCGTGTAGGTCATGCGTTCGCCGAGCGCATTGATGAACCAAGCCGCCAATAGCTGACTCGCGACCATCGTCGCGATGAAAGCTGTTGCCATCCATTGCGCCTGATCCTGACCGACGCCGTAAGCACCCATGGCACTCGGCACCGCGACATTCACGATCGTTGCCGACAACACCATGGAGATCGTGCCGGTAACGCCAGCGGCCGCGACAAGCCATCGGAAACCCGGCCCATAGCGAGCCTCGAGTTCTGCCATGTCTCCAGCGGCCATCCGATTATCCTATTTGCGCTTTCACGCGTTCGCGCATGGCATAGGCAGGGATCAAAGCCATTAGGAACACGAAAGCGAGAACAAGGAATCCGTCTTTAAAGCCGAGGGTGTAAGCTTGGGCGTAGACGATTTCGCCGAGGTAATGGAGCGCGCCGGCAGCATGGAGCGAATCCGGCAAACCATGTTGGCTCATAAGGTTGCTAACCGCGCCCAATAGTTCGCGGCTTACCGAATTCGCCGGGGTTTGGGTAGCCGTCAAATTTTCACCATGGAACTGAGCCCGGTGTTCCATTGTCAGCACTAAAATGGAGATACCGGAGGCACCACCCAATTGGCGGAGGAAATTAAGTGCGCCGGAGCCCTGATTTAGCTCTTCAGGGTCGAGCGCGTCGAATGCTGCCGTGGTCAGAGACGGCAAGATAAAGGCAAGCCCGAAGCGGCTAATGACGATGAATATCATGAGGCTGAAGAAAGACGTGTTGACGTCCGCACCACTCATCAAAAAAGCACCGGCAGCAAAAAGAGTGATTCCGGTCATCACCATGATGTGGGCCGGCACATGATCCGACAACCGGCCCGTGAAGGGGAGCGCCGCTGAAAGGAGAATCCCCGCCGGCATCATTACCAGACCAGCATTGCTGGGCGTGAAACCCTGCACTACCTGGGCAAAAACCGGCACCATATAGCTGGATGCGAAATTGCCCATTCCGAATACGAAAGATACGGCGACCGCAGCGGTAAATCGCCCGTGACGGAACAGCGAGAAATCGAGCATCGGTACCGGCGCTTGAAGCTGAATACGAACAAACCAGATGCCGGCGATGAGGCCGATCAGGATGGTATAGAGCATGGTGTTGGATTCCCAACCCCAACGCTGGCCGTTCGACAACACGGATATCCAGCAGATCAACGTGGTACAGAGTAGGATATAGCTCGACCAGTCGAACCGCGGCAGCGGCCCGCGCGGCCTATCACCGGGAATGAAAAGCGGCCCCAAAATCATACCGATAATCGCAAGCGGCAAAGGCGCTACAAAAATGCTCCGCCACGAAAAATAGTCGATCACGTACCCGCCGAGCAGCGGCCCGAATGTCGGCGCCAACGTCGCCACCATGCCATAGAGCCCCATGCCAAAGCCGCGTTTGTCAGCCGGATAGACCTGAAATACCAGCACCATCACCAAGGGCTGCATGACGCCCGCGCCCATGCCTTGCAACACTCTACCCAGAACCAAAAAGTCGAGAGTCGTCGTGGTCGAACAGACCAGCGTACCGAACATCCAAATACCGATGATGATGACGTAGGAGAGCCGTGTGCCGAAGGCGCGCACGAACCAATGGCTCAAAAGCTGGCTCGCAACCATAGTCGCGAGATAAGCGGTCGCCACCCACTGCGCCTGATCCTGACCGACACCAAACGCGCCCATGATGCTCGGAATCGCAACATTGACGATGGTCGCCGAGATGAACATGCAGAACATCCCGGACATTGCGACAATGGTTATGATCCAGCGTTCGGTGGGGCTGTATTCCTCCGCACCGCGCTCGTCAACGCTCGCGGATGTCAATGTTGACCTCGACCATCATGCCGGGACGCAGCAGCCCCTTGTCCTGACGCACTTTGATCCGAACCGGCAATCGCTGGGTAATTTTGGTGAAATTGCCACTGGGATTAGGCGTCGGCAGCAACGCGAATTCACTGGTTGTCGAATTGCCGATTGCCTCCACGGTGCCGATAATTTCGAGATCGGGGAACGCGTCGACGGAGATGTCCACCGGCTGACCGATCTTGAGCTTGCGTATTTCGGTTTCCTTGACGTTGGCCTCGACCCAAATCGTGTTCGGATCATGAATGATGGCGAGACGCTGCGCCGGCGTTACGTATTCGCCAACATCGACAAAAATTTTATCGACCACCCCTTCGATCTTGCTTTTGATTGTGCGGTCCGCAAGATCGATTTTCTGCCGCTCCAGTTTAGCGCGCAGTTGTTCAACTCTCTGACGCAATACCTGACCTTCTTCGTCCAGCACCTGAACCCGATTGAGATTCGCGGCCGCTTCGTCCAACCGGGCTTCGGATGCCTGCAAGCTGGCAACGGCCTTATGGTATTCCACGTTAACCTGCTGCGCGCGGGTCATCGCCTGTTCCAACTGGATTCGCGGAATCACTTTCTTTTTGAATAGCGTCTGCGTTCGCTCGAGCTCGGTCCGCGCCACCTCCCGATGCACCTTCAGCGCCTCAACCACCGACTTTGCGCCGTCCAACGACGAAACGGCGGTCTGATACTGACTTTCGGATTGTTTGGAAACCAAGTCGCGACGCGCATGCAATCTTTTAATGGACGCAGCGGTTGCCCTGACCTCGGCTTCGAGCTGGCGCACGAGCAATTCCGAATCCTGCTGATCAAGCACCGTCAATACGTTCCCGACCTTGATATGCTCGCCTTCGCGTACCGGAATTTTGGTAATCCATCCGGGCACCCGGCTCGACACGGTGATCAGATTTCCCGAAATTCGCGCGTCATACTCGTAAACGTGAGTCATGCGCGAGTGAATTTCGAAAGCACCCCATACCAGGCTAACCAGCACTAATACCGCTGCCGCTAAATGCTGCAGCTTCAATCTTGGCAAGCGCTTCGGAAGAAACTTCCATCGCGACGAATTCTTCTGCGTCGACGGCGACGACGTTTCGCTGTCAGTCTGCTGTTGTTGGTCTTCCGACACGATTCCGCTCTTCGCTGTTTGCCGCCGTTCTAGTCGTCCGACGACAAGACATCGCATGATGACCGTTCATTCGGATATCGGCGTAATTATAGTGTCCGATGAGAGCCACTGTTTAAGAAGGTATTTCCGCCGCTGTCAATCGACGAGCGCCAACCGCACCAATTGGATTTTGTCCATTCTTTGCGCCGAGTTACGAATTTTCGCCGATTCGATTGGCGAGTCGCTTGTACTACGAACGGTCGTGACAGCCTTCATTAACCATATCTAGGTGCCGGTAACACTCTGGGTCCATACGCGTCATCCCATCACACATTAGGGTTGAACAGCCCCCCCTGCGTGGCAATCGCAACGGTGCAAAATAACCAAAGTGGACCCTTTTTTTATTGAATTTCAGGTAATTAGTCTAGGTAATAGGAATTGGGGAATTCATTCCATCCGATTATGGGATGAATGATTTTTTGGGAGGGGAAATTCGGCCTTGGACGACCAAGACCGCATTTCCGATATAGAGCAAGCCATTGCTCTGCTCAAATCTGCTTTGCAAAAAGCAAGCGGCAAGGAACCGCTGATTCTGAAGCAATTACAGCTCTCGTCCGAAACGGCCGAGCGTTGCCTTGCTGACCTGCTGGAATCGGAGAAAAAGCGAACCGAGGAATAAGTTTTAAATTCCTTGCAGTTTCCTCACACCGGAAATGGAATTTTATTGCTGACAGGCAAATGACGAACACAGACGAAAACTCGAAAAGGCGACCGGAACCGGCAAAAAGCGATTTTCCGCCGAGTTGCGTCAGTGCCTTTATTGCTTTGGAGACTCAAAGCTTCAAGATTCGTGCGGAGCGCCACCCATTATTTGCCCGGCAGGCAGAATGGCGCGTCCTGTGCGCCCTTACGTTGGCATCGTTGGAAGACCGGGCGACCGACATCACAACGCTCGTCGCCGATTCAGGTATGGCGAGATCAACCGTCAAACGGGTTATCGATTTGTTGGTTCAACGCAATGAAGTTCGGCTGGAACGCTCCACCAGCGACCGCCGCCGGTTGATGGTGATTCAAAACCCGGACTCTCTTCAGGCCGTCGTTGCCACATTGCAGGACCTTATCGCGGTTACTTTCGAATTTTCCGACAATAAACGGAACAGACCCGGCACCGCCTAGCCTTGACATTCGAACCCTAGGCAAAACGCATTTCGGAAACCATGGCGGTTGCGCCATCCGGGTCTTCAACCCACATCGTCGCTCCGTCACCTGCGGCATTGGGCTTGCCGGCCAGCGTGAATGGCGCGAAGTCGTACAGCGGTCGCACGAACTTTGTCGCAATTTCGGCCAGTTCCTTACCCGGATTGTTGTCGAGACAGGTCTCCATCAAGAGACTTGTGGTCAACCGCGCATTCACGATCAATCCCGGATATCCTTCTGTCTCGGTGACATATTTGTAGTCGTAATGGATGCGCGAGGCATTAAAGGTCAGCGCAGAAAACCGGAACATCTGAATAGAGTTCGCCTGATAGGACCGCTTCCAGGCAGCGTCGTCCGGCGGCGGCGCGGGCTTGCGCTTTGAATCGCTCGCTTTTGCCGCTTCGCGATAGACGATAGTGCGATCATCGATCAACGCCGGGCCGTCTTCACCGGAGATCGTGTTACGGGTGACGACGAAAACGAGTTGGCCGGTCCCGCCTTTCTTCGGCGTGATGTCATGGATCTCGGTTTTGCGGTGGACCTTCTCGCCGATATGCAAGGGCTTTACATATTCAAGCCGATTGCCCGCGTGCATGCGCCGCGCGAGTTTGACCGGCGGCAGAAACTCGCCGCGTTTCGGCAACCCAACCGTATCCAGCTCTGAATGCGGCGTGCGATCGTGGAAAAAGAACCAATGGGCGCCGGGCGGTATGGCATCGCCTTCTTTCGCGTCCGGAACCTCCCAATCCATGGTCGCGGCATAATTCATCACCGGAGATGCGGTAATTCGGTCCTCGTCTTCGACGCTACGCCCGACCCAGCTCTGCAGTTCTTCTTCGCTGAGACCGATTTCTTCACTCATTCCTCGTACTCCGCATCGACCGTATAGGCGAGACCACCCGCCGGATTGACCGCCCACAAATTGGCGGTGCCGGGCTCTTCGCCCTCTTTGCCATTGACCGTGAAAGGGGCGTCATCGTGCAGAGCCGACCTCGCCATCACTTTGATCTGCTTCAATGTCGCGTTTGGCTTGTTCGCGCGGAACAGCTCCAACAGCATGATCATGGTCAGGCCACCATTGAAGACGAGACCGGGATAACCTTCCACTTCCGTGACATATTTGCGGTCATAGTGAATACGATGGCTATTCATGGTCAGGGCCGAAAAGCGGAACAGCAGCACTGGCGAGGGGTCGATTTCCTTCGTCCATTGGGCACCTTCCGGCGGCTGAGCGGGCTTATGGTTTTGGGCCGTGCCTTCCGCCGCTTCACTACGATAAATCTGGGTTCGGTCGTCGGTAATCGCGACACCGTCCTTGTCGGCAATTTCCTGTCGCACCGTAACGAACATCAAATCGCCGGACCGCCCTTCCTTGGCGACCACATCCGCAATGCTCATGGTTTTGGTGATCGGCTCGCCGACCTTGACCGGCCGGTGAAATGTCATGGTGGTACCACCATACATGCGGCGCGGAAGCGGGCTCGGCGGCATGAAATCGCCAAGCGCGGGATGACCATCACGACCACACGCGGCGAGCGGCGAAACTTCGGGAAAGCCGACCCGATACCAGACGAACGGCACGTCGTCGCCATTCTTGAATTCGTAATCTTCCCAATCCAGCGTCGCAGCCATGCAGCTCGCGGCAAAGGGCGTCACTACGCCTTCCAGCGTTTTGGAACGGCCGATCCAGGCCTTGGCTTCTTCCAGACTTTTTTCGTCGATCATTGCGATCCTCCCGATTTTCATTTTGCCGCACCCTATTACGACTACCCGCTTTCGTCGAGGGCAGAGGTCGTTGACGGATACCCCGTTCGGCGCCATTAATCCGCGGTCTAAAAGACAGGGACGGTAGGATGAAAATTTGCATGTTCGGGGCCGGTGCCGTTGGAGGCATCCTTGCGGGCCGATTGATCAAAGGCGGCGGCGATATGTCCATTGTCGCCCGTGGTGCCCATCTCGCGGCCATACAGGAAAAGGGCCTCGGCGTGCGCGACCGGGACGGCGAATGGCGTGTCGTGGTGAGGGCTACCGACGACACCACGTCGCTCGGCAACCAGGACCTCCTCATACTCGGTCTCAAAGCACATACGGTTACCGCCGCTCTCGACCAGCTGACACCGCTGATCGGTCCCGAGACCGTCGTCATGCATATCGTCAACGGCATTCCGTGGTGGTTCTTCCACGGCCTCAAAGGAGAACAGCCGGCGGATCATTTGGAGTGTGTCGATCCTGGCGGACATCTCCTGAATAGCTTCGGGCGAGAGAAGGCACTCGGCTGCGTCGTTCATATCGCGTGCAACGTGCCCGAACCTGGCCTGGTCGAACATAACGCCGGCGGCACCTTCTTCATCGGCGAGCCCGATGGCTCCGAGAGCGCACGCCTTGCCGCCATCGTCGACGCGTTGAGTCCGAGCGGCCTTCGCATTCGCGCGACGACGGATATACGCGCCGAAATTTGGTCGAAGCTCTACGCCAACATAACTGGCAATCCGGTGAGCGTACTGTTGGAGGCGGGATTCAGCGATATTTTCGGAGAGCCGGGCGTACGCGATGTGATGCGTACCGTGATCGAAGAATCCGCAGCCGTCGCGCGCGCCTACGGCACCGACGCTAATCCGGACATCGACGAGCGGCTCGACGGGCTCGCCACCCTCGGCAACGCCAAATCTTCCACCCTGCAGGATTTCGAGGCCGGCAAGTCGCTCGAACTCGATGCCTTGGTCGGTGCGGTCGCGGAACTGGGCCGCCTCGCCGATATACCCACACCCACCATCGATCTCATTTATGCGCTGACCTGCCAAAAAGCCAAAATCGCCGGGCTCTACACACCGGCATCGGCCTAGAGGATCCCGCCATGAAAGCCATCCGAGTTACCGAATACGGGTCTGCCGATAATCTGTCCTACGATGACGCGCCCGACCTTGCGCCGGGGGACGGAGAGGTGCTGGTCAAGATCGAAATCGCCGGCATCAACTTTATCGACGTCTATATGAGAAACGGTCTCTACGCCAAGTCGCATACCTATGCTCAAACCCTGCCAATGACGCTCGGCATGGAGGGTGCGGGCACCGTTGCGGCGATAGGCACCAACGTGGAAGGCCTTAAAGAAGGCGATCGGGTCGCCTATTGCACGGAACTCGGGTCCTACGCCGAGTACGCCAAGGTTGCCGCCTGGAAGCTGGTGCCGGTGCCCGATGACATTCCGCTCGACATTGCCACCACTTTGATGCTGCAAGGATCGACCGCCCATTATCTGTCCCATTCATTGTTTCCGCTCGAAGAAGGTCAACGATGCTTGATCCACGCCGCCTCGGGAGGGGTCGGGCAGTTGTTGGTTCAGCTCGCCAAATCGCGCGGCGCGGAAGTGTTCGCCTCGGTCGGTAGCGAAGAAAAGGCCGCCATCGCCAAAGCCAACGGCGCCGACCACACGATCCTCTATAAAGAGCAGGATTTCGCCGAAATCGTCTCGGAGGCGACCGGGGGCGACGGCGTCCATGTGGTCTATGACTCGATCGGCAAAGCCACCATCGAAGGCAGCCTGAAAGCGACCCGCCGGCGGGGCACCTGCGTCAATTACGGTGCCGCTTCCGGTGCGGTAGAAGCGGTGAGCCCGCTCGATCTTGCCGAGGCGGGATCGGGATTTTTCACCCGCCCCCACCTCGCCGACTATATTTCGACCCGCGAAGAACGGTTAATGCGGGCGGATGCCTTGTTCGGGCTCTATAAAGAGGACAAACTCAGGGTCACCATCGACACCACGTTCGCGCTTTCCGACGCTGCGGACGCCCATCGCACGATCGAGGCGGGGCTGACCAAAGGCAAACTGCTGCTTCGCGTCGATTGACCGCCGCAGCCAAAGGCGCCAAAACGAGAATATCCATGAACGAGACCAAACAACCTCAAGGCGTCGGGCCGACTTTACTGTCTGCTACCGTCCTGTCGCTCGCGTTACTGGGCGATATGCTGATTTATGTGATCTTGCCGGTCAACGCCCACTTGTTCGGGGTCACCTTGTTTTGGGTTGGCGTTTTGCTGGCTGCCAACCGGCTGATCAGAATTTTTACCTATGGCGCCATTGCCGCATTGGCCGAACGGATCGGCCCCCGAAACCTTGCCATTATCGCCGCCGTCGCCGCCTGTCTATCTACACTCACCTATGGTCTCGCCACCGGATGGCCATTGCTGCTGATCGCCCGACTTACCTGGGGGCTCTGCTTCGCGGCTTTGACGCTCGTGGTGTTCGCCTACGCGGTCAAAGACAAATCCAAGGCGGGCACGCGTGTCGGCCTCAGCCGCATGGTGCAGCAGACCTGCCCGACATTGGTGCTGTTTCTGGGGCCGTTGGCCGCCATCGCCATTGGTGCGACGGAAATTTTCATCGTTCTGGGCATACTCAGCGCCGCGGCGATCCCGGTTGCTTTTCTATTGCCGAAGGAAGGCCGTAAGCCCGAACCGAAAAAAACCGAATGGCTGCCCAGACCCTATCGCTTCGATTGGTTCATGTTCATCGCCGGGCTCACGGTGGATGGCGTCTTCACCATGGCCATTACCTTGAGCGTCGCCGAGACCAGTTCTATCGGCACCGCCATGATCGCAGGCGGGGTGCTGCTGGGCATTCGGCGCGGATCCGAAGCGTTGCTCGGACCCGTAGGCGGCATACTCGGCGACAAATACGGCCCCGATCGGCTGTTATTCTGGTCCAGCCTCGCAACGGTCATAGGCTTCGTGCTTCTGGCCTGCGGTTTCATCTATGCGGGCGGCTTGCTGACGGTAATCGGACGCTCCTTCATCGCCGCCCTTTGGCCCGCCGAAATCGCGCTCCGCACGTCAGACGAAATGACGCTCCGGCGTATCGCCGTCGGCCAAACCTGGCGAGATATCGGTGCCGCCGCGGGGCCGCTGATGGCCGGCTCTCTATCGGCCACGGTCGCGCTCGATCATATGTATTGGGCGATGGGCGGCTTGATGGTGATTGGGCTTTGGCTGCAGCGACGCTAGCGCCGGGCCGGCTGGCCGGCGACCCCGTCATAAAGGATCGACTGGCGTAGATTGGTTATGCGTTTGTGTTCGGCCAAGGCCGCCTCGTCCATATCCGCCTTCGGTGGCGTTTCGTGGACGAAGTTGCCGTGGCGGTCTTCGCCCCGCACCAGCCAGGCCCCATCCCGCTCGCCGTTCACCTGCGCCACATCCGGTGCCACGTAGCGTATGGCCACCGCAATGCGCCGGTCGTCGGACAGATTGGGGGCGGAGGCATGTGCGGTCATGACGTGATGCAACGACATCTCCCCCGGCTGTAGTTCCAGCGCCACTGCGTCCGACTTGTCGACCTCGATCTCTTGGCCCCGGGTGAGCAGATTTTTCTTCGCCAGCGTATCCTTGTGCGGCAACGGTTCCCATTCATGGCTGCCGGGCAGCATTTCCATGCATCCGCTTTGCAACGTTGCCGGCGACAGCGCAATCCAGGCAGTCGTCACCGATAGTTTGTTGAGACCCCAATAGGTGGCGTCCTGATGCCAGGAGACATAAGTGCCATCGCCCGCATCCTTGACGAACAAGCTCACCCCCCAAACGAAGATATCCGGCCCCAAGACGCCTTCGACTGCGTCCAGCACCTGGGGCCGACTTGCCATTTCCGCGGCCCAGGTCTGCAAGAGGTAAATTTTCTGCCCTTTGGAAAGCTCGTACCAACCGCCCTGAGCCTGTTCATAGGCCTCGAATCGCTCGCGATAAGAAGCTGCGGTCAGCACATCCATGACCCGGATAGGCGAGAGGAAGCCGTCTCGCCGATAGGCCTCCGATTCAGTTGCGGTCAATTGGTTCGCCATGTCTCTCCCTCTCGGGTCGGGACCTTACGCGATCTTCCTGATCGATCAATAGCAAGCTGAATATAGGGCGGCGATGTTTTTGCTTGGAAAAAGAACAAAATAAGAACATAATAAATTTGGTTTGCGCGGCCCCTACGGGTCATTTTTTGTCGCCGCCGGTACCGGTTTTGTCATGAAATTCTCATGTTCTTTGTTTGTTCCGGGTGACAGAGTGCCTACATGTGGTATCATCCGCGCAAGAAAATACGAGATATTGTGTTTTATACACAATTTGTTCTTTCCACAGCTGTGGATAGGAGGAGGCATGGTGGACGCAACCGGCGCATTTGCGCGGGGGGAAACTCTAGGTAATTCGGTTGTGGATAACTTTATTGGGGATGAGGTTTCCGGTGGTATGGAAACGCCCCAAGACGGGTTATCCGAGTCGTCAACTGCAGCGAATCGTGCGGCTGAAGAGAAACTGACCGACGATGTGCGCGATATTGCGCAAAACGAGCGTGGCAACCGGGTAAAACTGGACCGAAGCCGCGACGATTTGTTGACGACGTTCGGCAAGGAAACCTTGTCGGACCGTTATCTGATGCCGGGCGAAAGCTTCCAGGATTTGTTTGCGCGGGTAGCATTACATTATGGCGACGATTCAGATCACGCCCAGCGCCTTTACGATTACATGAGCCAGCTATGGCTGACCCCGTCGACGCCGGTGCTGTCGAACGGTGGCACGAGCCGCGGCTTACCGATTTCCTGCTTCCTCAATGAAGCCGACGACAGCCTGAACGGCATCGTCAATCTGTGGAACGAGAACGTTTGGTTGGCCGCCCGCGGCGGCGGCATCGGCAGCTATTGGGGCAATTTGCGCTCGATCGGCGAACAGGTGGGCGCCAACGGCAAGACGTCGGGCATCGTCCCCTTCATCCGGGTCATGGACTCGATGACTCTGGCGATCAGCCAAGGCTCGCTCCGGCGCGGAAGTGCTGCGGTCTATGTGCCGGTCAGCCATCCGGAGATCGAAGAGTTCATCGAGATGCGCCGCCCGACCGGCGGCGACCCCAACCGCAAGGCACTCAATCTCCATCATGGCATCGTCATTCCCGACGCTTTCATGCGCGCGGTCGAAAAAGACGAAGAATGGGGACTGACCAGCCCGAAAGACGGTACCGTGCTGCGCAAGGTATCGGCGCGCGATCTCTGGATTCGTATCCTGACCGCGCGGGTCGAAACCGGCGAACCGTATCTGATCTTCATCGATCACGTGAACCGGGCCATTCCCGAGCATCACAAGCTCGCGGGCCTGAACGTGAAGATGTCCAATTTGTGTACCGAGATCACCCTGCCCACGGGCCGCGACAAGGATGGCGGCGACCGGACGGCGGTGTGCTGTATCAGCTCGGTCAATCTCGAACGCTACGCCGAGTGGGAGGGGCATCCCACATTTATCGAGGACACTATGCGTTTCCTCGACAATGTGCTGAGCGATTTCATCGAAAAGGCGCCGGACGATTTCCAGAAGGCGACCTATTCGGCGATGCGCGAACGCTCGGTGGGCCTCGGGGTGATGGGATTCCATTCCTTCCTGCAGTCGAAGATCATTCCCTTCGAAAGCGCGATGGCCAAGGTCTGGTTCATGCGCATGTTTAAGCATATTCGCGAGCAAGCGGATGCGGCGTCGGTCATGCTCGCCGAAGAGCGCGGGCCGTGCCCGGACGCAGCCGAGTTCAACATCATGGAGCGCTTTTCGTCGAAGATGACGGTGGCGCCGAACGCATCCACCTCGATCATTTGCGGCGGCACGTCGCCGGGTATCGAGCCGATGGCCGGCAACAGCTTCACCCACAAAACGCTGTCAGGCTCTTTCAACGTGCGCAACAAATTCCTCAAACAATTGCTCGCCGAAAAGGGCAAGGACGACGAAGATACCTGGACCTCGATTACCACCAGCGAGGGTTCGGTTCAGCATCTCGATTTCCTTACCCAGGAAGAAAAGGACGTCTTCAAGACTGCCTTCGAGCTCGACCAGCGCTGGCTCATCGAGCATGCGGCCGACCGCACGCCCAGCATCTGCCAATCGCAATCGCTCAATTTGTTCCTGCCGGCCGACGTACACAAACGCGATCTTCATCAACTCCATTTCCAAGCCTGGAAGAAGGGCGTGAAGACACTCTACTACTGCCGTTCCAAATCGATTCAGCGGGCCGAAGTGGTGGCTACGCAGGTGGACGGCCCGGTTTCATCGCTGCCGCATCTCGGCAAGGTCAATGAAGGCGAGGGACCGACAGAACAGGTGGATTACGAGGAGTGCCTGGCCTGCCAGTAGCAGGCAACAAACCGGCGCCAACGAGTGCCGAAAAAGGGGAAGTAAAAGAATAATGTCGCTTTTAGACGCAGACCCGATCTACAAGCCGTTCAGCTACCCATGGGCGTATGACGCCTGGCTGACCCAACAACGGGTGCATTGGTTGCCCGAGGAAGTACCGCTCGCCGACGACGTCAAGGATTGGCACAACAAGGTGAGCGATGCGGAACGCAATTTGCTGACGCAGATTTTCCGCTTTTTCACCCAATCCGACGTGGAAGTGAATAACTGCTACATGAAGCATTATTCGCAAGTCTTCCAACCGACCGAAGTGCAGATGATGCTGGCCGCCTTCTCCAATATGGAGACGGTGCATATCGCCGCCTACGCGCATCTGCTGGACACGCTCGGCATGCCGGAAATCGAGTACCAGGCCTTCCTCAAATACAAGGAGATGAAGGACAAGTACGATTACATGCAGCAATGGGGCGTTGAGACCAAAGAAGACATCGCCAAGACGCTGGCCGTTTTCGGCGCCTTCACCGAAGGGCTGCAGCTATTCGCCAGTTTCGCGATCCTGATGAATTTCCCGCGCTTCAACAAGATGAAGGGCATGGGCCAGATCGTTTCCTGGTCGGTGCGGGACGAGAGCCTGCATACGGCATCCATCATCAAGCTGTTCCGTACTTTCATTTCCGAAAACGAGGAAATCTGGACCGAAGAATTGCAACGCGACCTCTACATGAGTTGCTCGACCGTGATCGACCATGAGGACGCATTTATTGACTTGGCCTTTGAGCTCGGTGGCGTCGAAGGTATCGATGCGGAAGGAGTAAAAAAATACATCCGCTATATCGGCGATCGCCGATTGATGCAGCTAGGGCTGCAGCCGATGCACCACATCGAGAAGAACCCGTTCCCATGGCTCGACGAAATGCTGAATGGCGTCGAGCATGCGAACTTCTTCGAGAACCGCGCCACCGAATATTCCCGCGCCGCCACGCGCGGCAGCTGGGAAGAAGCGTTCGACTAGTTCCTCCCTGGAAGAAGCCCTTACTCCTTTTAAGGGCTACTGACCCCCCGGCTCAATGTCCCGAACCGGGGGGCCTTTTTTTGTGGGTTTTACTCCGGATAGAGATAGACTGTGAAATCCTGCGGCAGGTAGTCATGGCGGAACAGGAAGGCCTTGGTGAGGCCGGTGCAGAACGCCATCACTTCGAGCGGGTTGGCGAACATGAAGAAATCCGGATCACGGCGCGGCGTGAAGGAAGATAGGCAATTGAAAGCAGCGCCCGTCTCGGCGGAGCGGAACATCGCGGTCACGGTTCGCTGCAGCAGCGCCATGTCGGCGAGCGGGAAGATACCGCTGGCCAGCACATACTCCGCCCGATAGTCCTCGGCGACTTCGAGGAATTCCCCGCATTCGAAACGTGCATCGGGAAATTTCGATGCCGGATGGTTGGCACGCGCATGCTCCACCAAATCTTCCTGCACTTCGAGGCCCGTATATCGGCCGGTATAACCGCGCTCCACGAGCCAATCCAACAGGTGGCCGGAACCACAGCCCACATCCAAAATCGAGGCACCGCGGATATCGCCGACCGCTGACAGCACTTCGAAGCGAACCGTCTGCAAATGTTCCGTAACCCAGCCCATGCCGCGATAGTTTTCGCCATGTTCGGTGAGCAGCGGCCCGTAATAATCTTTGAGCCGGCGGTGATGCTCGGAAATTTCAATCATTTGGGTATCGCCTAATGGGGCGGGTGTGCATAACCCGGCGCCACTTCGCCTTCGGCCATGAAGCGCTCGGCGAATTCCTTCAGGCGCACCGGCTGGCGCTTGCGGCCCCAATTGCCGGGGCGAGGCTCGAACACGCCAGCGCACGCGCTGCCGCAGCGGGTGCAATTGCCGTGTTCATCCAATTCCCAATCCGAGAGCATATGCCAATCGCGGCCGATGACCTTAAGACCGCATTGGTGGCAATAGGTCGAGTTGGTCGGCTCGTCGTGAATATTGCCCGTATAGACGTAATGGAGTCCGGTCGCGCGCGCGATTTGCCAGGCGCGAATGAGGGTCTCCTTCGGCGTGCGAACCTTATCCAGCATCTTGTAATCCGGATGGAAGGCGGTGAAATGGATCGGCACGTTGGGGCCGAGTTCACTCATGACCCATTGGCTAAGCTCGTGAAGTTCGGCTTCGGAATCGTTTTCGCCGGGAATCAGCAGCGTGGTGATTTCAAGCCAGGTGTCGGTCTCGTGATGAATATATTTGAGCGTCTCCTGCACGTCCTCAAGCCCGGCGCTACAAAGGCTGCGGTAAAATCCTTCGGTAAAGGCTTTCAGGTCGATATTGACCGCATCCATTGACGCGTAGAACTCGCTCCGTGCCGCGTCTTTAATATAACCCGCGGAAACGGCGACATTTTTTATGCCCCGCGCCTTGCAGGCCGCAGCCACATCGACCGCATATTCGAGGAAAATGACCGGATCGTTATAGGTATAGGCCACGGACCGACAACCGGTTTGCGCCGCGGCCGCTGCAATCGCCTCCGGGGGGGCGGCATCCTGCAAGGTGTCCATCTGACGCGATTTCGACATGTCCCAATTCTGGCAAAACTTACAGGTCAGATTGCAACCGGCAGTCCCAAAAGACAGAACCGGGGTCCCGGGCAGGAAATGGCTGAGCGGTTTTTTCTCAATTGGATCAATGCAATAGCCGCTCGCCCGGCCATAGGTGGTGAGCACGATCCGGTCGTCCTTGCGCGCGCGTACGAAGCAGAGCCCACGCTGGCCCTCCTTCAATTTGCATTCGCGCGGACACACGTCGCACTGGATGCGCCCGTCGTCGAGTGTCCGCCAATAGCGCCCGGGGACGCCTTCGATGACATCTTCCATAAAACCATTATAGAACGGTTCCGCCACCCCGATCAGTGATTTTCACCCGCTCCAATTCGGCTATACTGGCTCGATTAGG
>DLVK01000339.1:0-3267 GCA_003444235.1 Rhodospirillaceae bacterium | reverse complement strand
TGGGACGGCGGGAATCTTAATCTTCTCCTTGGACGCCATGATCAGATTGCCGAAACGCGCACTCCAACCGTGATCGATAGGCCGCGATGTAATACGCCAATTGAGCCCCAAATCATGTCGATACAGCATAAATTTATCGTCATGCCGGCTCATGGCGATCCATCCGCCGCCGAGTGCCGTTACCATGGCCGCAGAATTCCAACCGTTACCAAAAGTGCGGTTGGTCGTAATCCATTCGAACCGCGGCGAATGCTTGAAATAATCGAGGCGGCCGTCACCACGCTGCACGTAAATCACGCCATCGCCGCCGGCGAACTGGCGCACATTGCCATGCCAACCCGTTCCGAACTTTTTGCCGGCGACGACCCATTTGCCGTTCTTATCGTGACGGTAGCCGAGCAAATCGCCATTTGTACGGATCGCATAGACGACCCCGCCACCGCCGCTGAACACATCGGCAAATTCGTGCCAACCGGTGCCGATTTCCTTGCCTGCGATCGACCATTTGCGGCCGGCGAAATCCCAACGGTAATACAAAAGTTTGCCATCCGGCTTGATGCCGTAGAACTCGCCGGGCCCGCCGGTAAAGATTCGATCGCGGAAAGTCTGTCGCCAGCCGGTACCGATTTCTGCCGCGTGTTGATGCCAGTGGAACGCCTTGTTCAACTCGTACATCAACAGCTTGCCGTCCTTCTGGACGCCATACATGAACAGCGACTTCGAACTAGCCGGAATCGGTTTGCTCACGGGACGATCATCAGGGCCGCCCCCAGTACCGGTGAAATGCGCGCGCGCAACCTTTTGTTTTTCCGCCGCGCTCCAATCTTTTGTGCACGCCGGAATTTTGCTGACCTTCTGTTCTGCGCCGGCGATCGTATTTATCGCGCCAACCACCTTCATAATCTTGAAAATCTTGTCGACGGATCGTTCGGATTTTTCGAGCAAATATTCGTCGAATCCGGAGACTTTTTTGCCGAACAACTTTTCGGCTCTTGCAGAGAGCGCCGCGTCTTTCTTGGCACGCCGCTTCAGTAGAATTTTCTTGAATTTCTTCTTAAACGGTCCGGAGAGCTTCGAAATTATCCATGTCGACAGTGCCGTTTCGGTAACCACGTAGACAACGCGCCCGACATTTCGACAGGTCTTCACCTCGGGCCGCCTCTTGATATCGAACGCGCCTGCAGCGGACGCCTCGGCGAGGCAAATATTGTCCTGAATAGTATCGCCATACATCATCAAGCTGGCAGCACAGGACGCCCTGGTGGCCGTCCCCAAAGCGCTACGCAAGGCCGGATCATGGGTAGTGCGTTCCACGGCCCGACGGCTTTCGCACAAGGCCCGGATTTGGCCCATTTGTTAAAGTCGTTTTCGATACTCTTGAGGATTCCCTGACCTTCCTTCCCCATTTGGGCAAGAGCGTCGAAAATATCGAACATTTGAACCGCCCCGCAGGCAAAGCCGGCGGCGACGCCGGCTGTGCATGTACCGGCGGTGAACTGCCCTTTCTTAGCCAAGGAATTCTTGACCGCGGGCATGCTGAGATTAGACTTGGCGGCCTGCGCGGCGCAGCTGGCACGAAAATTTTGGACGCCGTCGGTCACGAATTTCGCCGTGTCTGCAAGCGTCGCGAAAAACGGCGCGACGTTTTTCGGCGCCGTCACGCACTTGCCGCCCTGTGTGGGGCTTTCCATCAGGCCCTTCGCGCAAGACGGAACGAACTCCCAGAGTTTGCAAGCCTGTTGGCCTTTTCGGCCGCAATTAAGAGGCCGGCGATCTTTTTGACATTTGTTTCCGACGTGAAACAGACCCTCGTCACAAGGCCTTTTGGCCGTGCAGGCGGCTGTGCCATGATCGTCGAGCGCCTTGCTATTGCGGTTGAAACCGCTCGGACAGGACCAACACTGCCCCCCTTTGCGTGCATCGAAAAAATGGTTTTTCGGGCAAAACAACGCACGTTGTTTGTTGGCCTTCTTAGTCGAGGCACCTACGTAACGGTAACAGACGCCTTTGTTGTAATGATGTTGGCGTAGATCGTGGCTATAGCCGCCCGGACATTTGTAGCATTTCCGGTTGCTCGTATCGATCCATCCACCCCAGCACGAATGCTCGGAGGGCCATGCGATCTGTTTGTACCCGTCCCTGTAACAAACGCCTGCGATCCGGGCATCTAAGACCTTGTACTTATGGTAATAGCCTCCGGGACACCTGTAACAACTGCCATCGAAAACATTGATGAACGAGCCTCCGGGACACCACGGACTGGTGTTCGATTTCGAAGCGTTTTTGGTCGTGCAGGCAATTTGGCCGTTACCGCCGCAGTCCTTTGCCTTTGCGTCGACCGAGTTGGTGGCCGCCAACCCGCACATCAACAGCAAGACTACGGGACATACCTTTCGGACAAAATTTCGCAACATCGAAATCTTTTTGCTCTTGGGAAAATTCATTACGCTCGCTCCAAATTTCAAACCAGTCGATTCATGCAACCAAACGGGCAGCTATGTGTTACCGCACGCAGCACTATCAAGATACCCACCCGGAATATAGGCCGGGATTAAGTAACCTAGGGAAACATATTGTTGAAATTTGGTGCTAATTTTGTCGAGAATTGGTGTTTTTCGAAATGGGCCCCGACAATTTAGGTCGGAATCCGTCCAGTAACGGAAATGAGCATTATTAAGGATCAGTGGCCGCATCAGGCCGTGTATGGGGCAACCAGCCCCCTATTTCTTGCCCAGCATCTCGGTGTCGACCACGGCCCGCACCTCGTCCGGATCCAGGGCGTTTTGGGCGATCATCTGGCCGACCTCGTCGAGCACCTTGTCGCTTTCGCCTAGGAGCTTGAGGCGTTTGAAGCTGGAAGGGTGCGTGATGCCCATGGCCTCGCCGATCAGCTCGACAAAGTTCACCGCCTCGAACGGGTATTCCTCGGATGCGGTGCAGAGATCCCGGTAACAACCGTGATAGACCACCGCCAGCGTATCGACGCCCGCAGCGGCGGCGGCATCAAGTTGCGCCTTGCGGGCGTCCAGTTTGAAATTATTCGCTGATGCGGATTTGATCGAATTGCATTGATAGCCTGCCATCTCATGGCCGAAATCGATGATCTGCAATTCCGGGATGGCGGACAGCACGTCGCGTACCCCGTGATTGACGCCCGCCATGTCCCCGTGGAGATGAAGGCCGACCTTACGCGGAACCGGATGGGTGAATTTTTTCTTTAAATCATCCAGGCGGCTCGCCAGGAAGCCTGCGAAGATAGATGTATCG
>DLVK01000506.1:766-2736 GCA_003444235.1 Rhodospirillaceae bacterium | reverse complement strand
TGAGGCGGGTATTCGCGACCGTATTGCCGACATCACCGCACGCGCCATGAACGGCGAACTCGATTTCGAAGGGGCGATCAAGGAACGGGTCGGGTTGTTGGCGGGCCTCGAGGAGGGCGCGCTTGCGCGCACTGCAAAACTCATTCGCATCACCGAAGGGGCCGAGAATCTCATCGCCACCATGCGCGAAAATGGCGCCATCTGTGCGCTTGTATCGGGAGGCTTCACCTACTACACCGCCGAAATTCGCGAACGCCTCGGATTCAACCTCGATCAAGCCAACCAACTCGAAATCGCGGATGGGAAACTAACCGGCCGTGTGATCGAACCGATCCTTGGCCGCGATGCCAAGGAAGCGCGCCTACGAGCGCTCTGCGACGAACATAAAATTCCCATCGAAGCCAGCATAAGCGTCGGCGATGGCGCCAACGATCTTGCCATGTTGGCAGTCGCAGGCATTGGCGTCGCGTTTCATGCCAAACCTCTCGTGGCCCGCGAAGCGAGCGCCCGCGTCGACCATGGCGACCTGACGGCGCTGCTCTACATCCAGGGGTACCGAGACGACGACTTCGTCAGTTAGATTTTGGTTTTTCGCCGGGCAGGAAATAAGCGACGATATTGGCGGCCAACATGGATGCCGCGATCAAATAGAACACGTAGAGCAGGCCGAACTCGTCGGCGATAAGCCCGCTGACCAGCACCACCACCGGCGTCCAGGCGCTTTGCATCGCGAACATTACACTGGCCGACGAAGCACCGTGTCCTTCCGGTGCGATATCCATCATCCAGGCTTGAACGACAGGCCGGATGGCATAGAGCGCAAAACCCAGAAAGGTGATACCGACGACGAATATCGTCGGATTACCCACAAATGTGAGGGCGATGATGATGATGGTGATCGCAGACAGCCCCCCCATCACGATCGGCCGGCGCCCGATCTTATCCGACAGCGTGCCCGCCAACGGTCCGGTAACAAACCCACCGATTTGCATCATCGCCATGGCGAGGCCTTGAGTCTCTTCCGATAGTCCGAGCTCGTCAACGAGATAAAGCGGCAGCGCAAAGAAAATGCAAAACAAGGCAGATGTTCTAAAAGACGCCATCAAGGCGAGGCCGAGAATGGCGCGCGTCTTCAACAACGCGGTCAATCCCGAGAGATATTCCCGCGCGCTCATGCCCCGCTCGCCGCCATCGGCTGGGCCGCTGCGATCCTTCGGCATGACTATTAGCAATAACGCTAGCCCGACAATAAAGACCGGCACCGAGCTGCTGATCGCAGCGGTCTGCCAGCTCAGCTGCAGGATACCGAGGAAAAGCGATACCGCCGCCAACGGCGCCAGAATATCGCCGAGGCTCGCGCCCAGCGAATGAACCGACAGTGCATAGCCTTTATTTTCCGGATACTCCTGGGCCAGAAAAGCAAGTGCCGCCGGATGCCAGAGGTTATTCGCAGCGCCGATCACCGCCATCATCGCCGCCAACAGCAAGTAACCGCCTGCAAACCCGCAAATGAGTATGGCAACGCCACCGGCCATGACCGCTAGAACCTGAAACAGCACTCGCTTGCCCGTGATATCTACCAACACACCGCTCCCCGCATTCGCGGCGAAGGAAGCTATATGAAAAATCGCGTGCAAGGCCCCGACCTCGGTATAGGTGAGCCCGAAGGTCTGCTTGATCCAAGGGGTCAGCACGGTGAACACCATGTAGACCCAATGCACTGCACCGTGCCCCAGACCAACCAGCGCAATCGCTGACTGACCTTTGAGTTTCAGCGCTTCGGCAAAGCCTAAATTCGGCATATCAACCGGCTGCCTTCCGCGCCGTGGTTTTCGGCAACAGGAAGGTCAGAATGTTCGCCGCCAAGATCACGCCGGCAATGATGTAGAAAACCGTCACCAGGCTGAACGCATCCGCAATCGGGCCCGCGACCGAGAGAAACACCACGTTCATCAGCGATTGCACGCCGA
>DLVK01000506.1:0-439 GCA_003444235.1 Rhodospirillaceae bacterium | reverse complement strand
GGTCGCCGAGCCGCGAAAATCCTCCGGCACCAAATCCATCATCCAGCTTTGGACTACCGGCCGGACCGCATAAAGCGCGAAGCCGACCAGCGCGATGACAGCAACGAAATAAGTCGGGTCCTTCACGAACAGCGCCAGCACCAGGACCAGCGTAGTCAAGGTTAGGCAGGTGAACACAACCGGCCGCTCCCCGGCCCGGTCCGCCGTGAACCCGGCTATTGGGGCGCCGATCATGCCGCCCACCTGGATCAGCGTAAGCGCGGTACCCACCAGTACCGGACCGGTTTGAATGATATCGACCATATAAAGCGGCAAAAAATAAAGCAGTGCGGTCTGTGAGGCGTTTCGAAGGCCGGCGACAAAAGCCAGCAGCATGGCGCTTTTGTTACGGAGCAGTTCGCCATAACCCTCAAAGTAGGCCTTAGCACTCATACCCTTC
>DLVK01000279.1:0-2574 GCA_003444235.1 Rhodospirillaceae bacterium | reverse complement strand
GCACGCGAAACACCCGCAAACATAAAGAAGTCTGCGCGTTGCCAATAATAACGCCTGATCAAGTTTGCTCCAGAAGCGCGTTACCAGATTACCGCGCCACCGCATGTCTGCCCAGTTAGAGCGTAACCGGTAAGGAGTCCTTATCCACATCCGCGCTCGGGGGCAATTGCGCCAAACGGTTGATGCCGTTGAAGGCAGCGGCCTTATAACATTCGGCAAGGGTCGGATAGTTGAACACCGTTTTGATGAAATGGTCGATCTTGCCGCCCGCCCCCATTACCGCCTGGCCGATGTGAACGAGTTCACTCGCGCCTTCGCCGATAATGTGAACGCCGAGCAATTCGCGGGTCTGGAGGTGGAAAAGCAGCTTCAGAAAGCCCAGCTCATCGCCGATGATATGCCCGCGTGAAATTTCCCGATAGCTTGCCTTGCCGATTTCGTACGGCACGCCCGCTTCGGTCAGTTCCTCTTCCGTGCGTCCGCAAACCGAGATTTCGGGAATGGTGTAGATACCGTAGGGAAACAGCGATGACATACTTTCGGCTTCGTAATTGAAAGCATGGCAAACTGCGAGCCGGCCCTGTTCGCGCGATGTGGACGCCAGGCTCGGGAAGCCGATCACGTCGCCGACTGCGAAAATATGCGCCACCTCTGTCCTGAACTCGTCGTTAACTTTGAGGCGTCCCCGCCCATCCGGCGTAATACCCGCGTTTTCTAGGCCGAGTTTGTCCGTGGCCCCCATTCGGCCAACCGAAACCAAAGCCTTTTGGGTCGCAAATTCCTTGCCGCTTTCAAGCGACACCTTAACCCGGGTCTGGTCGCCGTCCTTGAAGGTCTCAACCGCGGAAACTGTCTCGCCGAGACGGATCGTGACCCGGTTCTGACGCATCTGATAGACAAGCGTATCGATCACTTCCGCATCGATAAAATCGAGCAAGCGGGGCCGGGAATCGACTAGCGTAACGCGCGTACCGATCGCCGCATAGATCGTCGCATATTCGAGACCGATCACACCGGCGCCAATAACCGTAATCGAGGACGGGAGATTATTGAGATCCAGCAGTTCGTCGGACGTAAAAATATTTTCGCCATCGAACTGGATGCTAGGGTCTTTGGCGGTTTTCGTACCGGTGGCAATGACGATTTTATCTGCCGTGACCGTCCGACTGGCACCGCCATTGTCGCCGCCGACGCGCACCGTATGGGGATCGACGAATTTCGCAGCACCGCCAAGTATATCGACGCCGTTACGGCGCAATTGGTGACACAGCACGTCTTGTTCGTGATTGATCACATAGTGGGCGCGCTGCAGCAGGTCCCCCATGGTGATGTCTTCTTTCACCGTATAGGACGCCCCGTAGATCGCGCGCTCGCGATAACCGGTCAGGTGCAGCGCCGCCTCGCGTAGCGTTTTCGACGGAATCGTGCCGGTATGGACGCAAACGCCACCCATCAGCACGTTCTTTTCCGCCAGTGCGACACGTTTGCCGAGTTTCGACCCCTGAATCGCCGCACGATGCCCGCCCGGGCCCGATCCAATTACCAAAAGGTCGTAATCGAACGAGGTCGGCGTCTTGCCATTGGCCTTTCTCGCTGATTTACGTGCCGCCCGCTTGGGTGCCTTTTTCTTGGATTTTGTTGCTTTTGTCGCTTTCTTCGCTGCCATTGGCCGCCCCTCTCGCAAAGAATTAAGCTGTCATAATTTTGCGTAAGGTACAGACATTACGCCTTTTTTCCAACGACCAAATAGCATTCACCAATTTCCGAGTGCGTGCACTGCCAAGAACGGGCGCCATCAAATCGACGGCTTTATCTTCGACTTCATGGCGCGTCATCGGATTGTCGGCGGTGCCCCGCACCGCGCGAATGCGTTTTTTCAGCTTGCGCCCATCCTTGCAGACCATTTCGACGATTGCCTGCCGCCCGGGCCGCGCGCGGGACAACATATCGCTGCCGGCGAGCGAAATTCGGCCGCGAAGCGCCTTGGTTTTGGGATCGTTCATCCGCTCGTATTTGTGGCTCGATTCAAAGCTCACCGTGCCATCCAACAGCATTACCGCTGCCAAATGCTGCAGATTGATATCCGGCATATCGCGATTATCCACCGTCTTCACCCGTTCGGTGGGCAAATGGATCAGCATACTGTCCAAATCTTCGGCGCCGACCCCATGTTCGCGCATGATTGCCTGTACTCCATCGAGGGGCGATTGTATGGGCGAGCCGACCGACCATTTCTTGATGTTGGTGTAAATCACCTCGTACCGCTTGCCGAGTTCGGCAGAAAGTTCCTTCCGCTTCGGGCGATCTACATAAATGTCGAGATAATTTGGATCACCGGAAAAGACGTCATCCACGCCGGTAAATCCGTCTTCGATCATCAACGCTGCCGTTACTCCGTTGCGTGCGGACATACCGGAAAAGACGAAAGCTTTCTCAACATGTTCCGGATCGCGCCGCCAAGTGCGCATGCCAGAAGTTTGCTGGGCCGCGTACGACAAAACGAACCGCATCTGTTCCGCATTCAATCCCAACAATGCGCCCGCAGCCGCACCGGCCCCGAACGAGCCACCGAAT
>DLVK01000057.1:0-6328 GCA_003444235.1 Rhodospirillaceae bacterium | reverse complement strand
CTTCGGTTTCAAACTGGATACCAAGTTCCAGCAGTCTCGTACGGAAGGCATTGCGGCCGGAATGCTTACCTAAAACCAGGCTATTGGTATGCCAGCCTACGTCCTGTGCCCGCATGATCTCGTAGGTTTCACGATGCTTGAGCACGCCATCCTGATGGATGCCCGCTTCATGGGCGAACGCGTTGGCACCGACAATGGCTTTGTTGGGCTGCACCGCAAATCCGGTGATCGACGACAACAAACGGCTGGCACCGGTAATGCGCTCGGTGGTGATGTCCGTATCGAACGGCAACAAATCTTGGCGGACCTTGAGGCCCATGACGATCTCTTCTAAAGAGGCATTGCCGGCTCGCTCGCCGATGCCGTTGATGGTGCATTCCGCTTGTCGGGCACCGGCCTTAATCGCCGCCAGGGTATTGGCGACCGCCAGACCGAGATCGTTATGGCAGTGAACCGAAATCACCGCCTTATCGATGTTCGGCACCCGCTCGCGCAACATGGTGATTATGTCGAAAAATTCATCCGGTATTGTGTAGCCGACCGTATCCGGAATGTTGATAGTCGTCGCGCCCGCTTTAATTGCCGATTCAACACATTGGCAGAGAAAATCCCGCTCGGTCCGCGTGCCGTCTTCGGGGCTCCACTCCACATCGTCACAGAGATTACGCGCATAGCTTACGGAATCCACCACCGCTTCATGCACCGCTTCCGGCGACATTTGCAGTTTATGCTTCATATGGAGCGGACTGGTGGAGATAAAGGTATGAATGCGGGGCTGTTTGGCGTGTTGCAACGCCTCCCACGCGCGATCGATATCCTTATGGCCGGACCGCGACAGGCCGGCCACTTTCGCGTTCTTGACGATCTTCGAGACTTCGGAAACCGCCTCAAAATCACCATTTGAGGCGATTGGAAAGCCCGCTTCCATGACATCGACGCCCATTTCGTCGAGATACTCGGCAATGCGGAGTTTTTCCTCGAGATTCATCGAGCAGCCGGGCGATTGCTCGCCGTCACGCATGGTGGTGTCGAAAATCGTGATGCGCTCGGAGTTTCGCGCTCTTTCTTGTTTCGTCATGGTTCTAATCCTCTGCTTACGTGTCGGTTTTACGGTTCAAAGTCGATTACCCCTGACCACCTGTCCGTTAAGGACGCGGATGTTCAGGGGCGAATTAGTCGACCTAGACCGAAACCGGCTAGCAGGGCCGCACGGGCATGGTTACGAACTTGCAGACAGGATTCCATAGCCGGAATCCGGTGCAAATTCAGTTCCATTTGGACGTTCTGAGTCATCAAATCGCCGTCTCATACCCGCACGCCAAGACATAAGCGTGCCCGTTACACGAATAGTAGCCTGAATATAGGCCAGGCGTGCCGATTAAAAAAGGGCCCTAGGCAATTCTTTTTTAACGGCTTTTCCCAGATTTAAGGGATGTCGGCCTAATTTTTCGATTTATCCACGAGCGCATTTTCGGCAATCCAAGGCATCATGCCTCGTAGGCGCTCGCCAACTTCCTCGATCGCATGTTCCGCGCCGCGACGGCGAAGCGCTTTGAAGCTTGGCTGACCGGTGGAGCATTCCTGCATCCACTCCTGCACGAAACGTCCGGACTGAATATCATCGAGAATCTTCTTCATACGCGCCTTGGCCTCATCGTCGACGACCCGTGGTCCTCGCGTCAGATCGCCATATTCGGCCGTATTCGAGACCGAATAACGCATGTTCGCGATACCGCCCTCATAGATCAGATCGACAATCAGTTTGACCTCGTGGCAGCACTCGAAATAGGCCATTTCCGGCGCATATCCAGCTTCCACAAGGGTTTCGAACGCGTTCATGATGAGTGCAGTAAGCCCACCGCAGAGCACCGCCTGCTCGCCGAAGAGATCGGTTTCGCATTCCTCGCGGAAGGTAGTCTCGATGATGCCGGCCCGGCCTCCGCCGATAGCGCTGGCATAGGAAAGTGCCAAGTCATGGCAATTACCGGATGCATCCTGATGCACCGCCAGCAAACACGGTACTCCGGCACCGCGTTGATACTCGGACCGCACCGTATGACCCGGTCCCTTGGGCGCGATCATGAAAACATCGATATCGTCGCGCGGTTCAATCAGGGAAAAATGGATATTCAGGCCATGCGCGAATGCGAGTGCAGCCCCTTCGCGTAAGTTTGGCGCCAAATGCTCGCGGTAGGTTTGACCTTGGGTCTCATCCGGCGACAGCACCATGATGACGTCGGCCCATTTTGCCGCTTCCGACGCGTCCAGCACCTCGAAATCGGCGCCTTCCGCTTTGGCGGCGCTCGCAGAGCCCGGCCGTAACGCGATTTTCACGTCCTTAGTGCCGGAATCGCGCAAATTCATGGCATGGGCATGGCCCTGACTGCCATAGCCGATGATGGCGACTTTCTTGCCTTTGACCAGATTTACATCTGCGTCACGATCGTAATAAACACGCATGGTGGGGCTCCCCCTTGGTATCTCTTGCGTTAATCGTTGCTAATTATTGGCGCCTTTTTAGTTCGCTCACGCGCCGCGAGCAATGGCAACCACGCCCGAACGGGCGATTTCGGTTTTACCCAGTTCGCGCATCAGGCCAATAAAGGAATCGACCTTGTCCGGTAAACCGGTCATCGCGAATACAAAGGAACGTGTGGTGGTATCAACGGGAACCGCGCCGAAAATTTCCGCGAGCCGCAAAATCTCAGCCCGCTCGGGCGATTTTGCTTTGGTGACGACCTTCACCATCGCCAGCTCGCGTTCCACATGCGGCCCTTCCAGTGTTAAGTCGTGGACCGATTCCACCGGCACCAGGCGATCCAGTTGATTACGAATTTGCTCGATCACCATCGGCGTGCCCGTGGTGACGATGGTGATCAACGACATGTCCTGCTCTTCGGTTACCGGTGCGACGGTCAGGCTCTCGATGTTATAGCCCCGGCCGGAAAACAACCCGATCACACGGGCCAACACGCCCGGCTCGTTGACGACCATGACCGCCATCGTGTGACGTTCGATATTATTGTCCGGATCGACCAGAAAATAGGCAGAGCCCGGCTGAGCTCCCGATCGTTTCTTTTTCGGACTCGCTTTTTTCGCCATTGGTAAGGACTCCTAGACCAGCACCTTGCCTTTTTCGGTTATGCCACCCGAACTTTCCGCTTTCGCTTCCGAGCCGAGAATCATCTCGTTATGCGGCGAGCCGGATGGAATCATCGGATAACAGTTTTCCGCCTGATCGACGACGATATCGGCAATAACCATATTGTCGGTCTTGATCATTTCATCGATGACGTCGTCCACCTCCGACGGCTTGGTCGCCCGCAAGCCAACGGCACCGAAGCTTTCGGCGAGCTTGACGAAATCAGGTAATGCCGCGGCATAGCTCTCCGAATAGCGTCCGCCATGCAGGAGTTCCTGCCATTGGCGTACCATCCCGAGATATTCGTTATTCAGGATGAAGACCTTCACCGGGAGATGATGCTGCACAGCGGTCGAAATTTCTTGAATATTCATCATGAAGGAGGCCTCGCCGGCGATATCGATAACGAGCTTGCCCGGGTGCCCCATCTGCACACCGAGGGCGGCAGGAAAACCATAGCCCATGGTGCCGAGACCACCCGACGTCATCCAACGGTTCGGCTTTTCGAATTTCAAGAATTGCGCCGCCCACATCTGGTGTTGGCCGACCTCGGTTGTGATGTAGGTTTCGCGACCGGCAGTCGCCGCCTGAAGGCGTTCGAGCGCGTATTGCGGCTTGATCACCTTTTTGTCTTTTTTGTAAGCGAGGCAATCACGCGCGCGCCACTGCTCGATCTGTTTCCACCAGGCATCGATTGCTTTGCCATTGCGCCGCCGCTTGACCTGCTTTTTCCATGCAGTCGCGAATTGCTGCATAACCTGGCCAACATCGCCGATGATCGGGATATCCACGGAAACATTCTTGTTGATCGATGACGGATCGATGTCCAAATGGATGATTTTGGCGCCGGGTGCAAAAGCATCCAGCCGACCGGTGATCCGGTCGTCAAAGCGCGAGCCCACCGCAACCATCACATCGCAATGATGCATGGCCAGATTGGCTTCATAGGTCCCGTGCATGCCCAGCATGCCGAGAAACTGTTTGTCGGATGCCGGAAAGGCTCCGAGACCCATCAGCGTCAATGTGCAGGGGTAGCCGGTCGCATGCACAAAATCGGTAAATTTCTTGCACGCCGCGGGCCCGGAATTGATGATCCCGCCGCCGCCGTAGAAAATCGGCCGTTCCGCCTTGGAAATAAGATCGATGGCTTCTTCGATCGCGTCCTTAGGCCCTTTGGAGGCCGGGCGATATGTCGCCGGCTTGACCTCGCTGGGCTCGACATACGGGCACTCGGCAAACTGGATATCCTTTGGCAGATCGACCACGACGGGACCCGGACGCCCCTTGCGTGCAACATAAAATGCCTCGTGGATGGTGCGCGCCAAAGCATCGGTTTCCTTAACCAGATAATTATGTTTGGTGCAGGGTCGGGTAATTCCCGTGGTATCACATTCTTGGAACGCATCATTACCGATCAAATGTGTCGGCACCTGGCCGGTAAGACACACAACCGGGATCGAATCCATCAACGCATCGGTCAAACCGGTGACCGCATTGGTGGCACCGGGACCGGAAGTAACAAGGACAACGCCGACCTTGCCGGTCGACCGCGCATAGCCTTCGGCCATATGGACCGCGCCCTGTTCATGGCGCACAAGAACATGGCGGATATGGTTCTGCTGGAAAATGGCGTCATAGATCGGCAGCACCGCGCCGCCGGGATATCCGAACACCACTTCGACACCCTGATCGACCAGGGCCTTGATAACGATTTCAGCACCGCTCATGCGTTTCGACGACGCCATGGCACGCTCCATTGTTCAATATCAAAAAATTCTGTTCCACCAATTAGGCGACAATTCCGCTGAAAGCCTTGCCACCGCAAACAAATCGCGGGCCAAACCGCCCGCGGGAGGCGGGACAATAGGCCCTCAACTGGACTCGGTCAACCGTTTTTTCATAATAAATGAAAAGATTTTATCATTTAATCTTTTCGAATATTGCTCTTCAATATGCAAATCTGGAATAATCTGATTCTTAAACCAGGTTGTCTGCCGTTTCGCATAGCGCCGGGTCGCCTGCTGGCCAGCGGCGATGGCATCTTCAAGCGTATTTTCGCTTGCCAAATGGCTTGCCAGTTCCTGCACACCGAGCGCTTTCATCGCGGGCAAATCTGCATCGAGCCCCAACGCCAACAGAGCTTCGACTTCCCGGATGGCCCCCGCGTCGATCATCGCAACAAAACGTCGATCGCAGGTTTCATAGAGCACATCCCGGGGTGGATCGAGCAATATAACCGAAAACTGCAAATGATCCGGCGCTCCCTCGCCCGGCATGGCCTGCCATTCGGCAAGTGATTTACCGGTTGCTTCCAGGACCTCGACCGCGCGGGCGACGCGCTGGCGGTCGGCCGGGGCCAGGCGTTCGGCCATTTCATCGCCGCACGAGACCAATCCCGCATGAAGCGCTTCGGCTCCGTCGCGAGCTAGGCGCGACTGCACATCCGCCCGCACTTCTTCGGGCACGTTTGGAACCGGAGAAAGGCCTTCGATCAACGCCTTTAAATAGAGCCCGGTGCCACCGCAAAGGATTGGAAGGCGGTTTTGGTCGTGCACCTCCGCAATTTCCTTGAGTGCGAGATCTCGCCACCGGGCTGCGTTGCAGCGTTCCGCCGCCGGCAATGTACCGTAAAGGCGATGTGATACTCGCGCTTCGTCCGCCGAAGACGGACGCGCGGTCAAAATGCGGAGCTCGCGATATATCTGCATGCTATCCGCATTGATAATCGTCGCATCGAACTCTTCAGCGATGCTCGAGGCGGCCGAGGATTTGCCGCTCGCGGTCGGCCCGGCGATGACCAAAACCGGTACCGGTGAAGATTGCGCATTGCCTGCCATAGTGCATGAGGATACAGATGGCAGCGCCATGGACAAAGTACTGACCTTGATCGGCGAAAAAGGCCGGCTCGACGAAACTCAAATTTCGGAAGTCGTCGCGACCCTTGCGGGGATGGGGGCGATGATCGATCCGCCGAACTGGCTAAGCTATCGCACCGCGGTCGATCTTCCCTTTATGGGCATCGAGTGCGAAGACGCCCGCGATCTTGCTTACGAAGCGCTCGGCGACGTCGCCGTCGACGCCATCGCCCAACCCAGCGAAGGGCGGCGCAAAAAGCTTCTTGTGGCCGATATGGAATCGACCATTATCGAAAACGAAATGCTCGACGAATTGGCGGATGAGGCGGGT
>DLVK01000554.1:0-3768 GCA_003444235.1 Rhodospirillaceae bacterium | reverse complement strand
TGCTGATGGATCTGCAGGCCGAGCTGAATTTGTCCTATCTGTTCATCAGTCACGATATTGCTGTTGTCGAACGGATCAGCCATCGGGTTGCGGTCATGTATCTGGGACGGATCGTGGAAATCGGCCCACGGGCGGCGATTTTTGAAAATCCCACCCATGACTACACCAAAAAGCTTTTGTCGGCGGTTCCGGTCGCGGATCCGCGCCTACGCCGCACAGAACGCACAAAATCCACGGATGAAATTCCAAGCGCGATACGACCGTTGGACTACGCACCACCGAAAATCTCCTACAAAGAAGTCGGGCCGGACCACTTTGTCGCGATCGAAGACGCATAGGCGTTGCATTTTGAAGCGCTGCTAAGCGGAAAGGATTAGCCGTAGAGGTTGGTGCGATTGATAGGTTTGGAAGGCGGTGACGTACTTTTAATAACCGCTAAAACTAGGGAGGTGTGATTATGAATAAGATCATGGATTTCTTGAATCCTTACGAGGATCGACTTCTCGGTGTCCTTCGTATCGCGTCGGGGTTGCTGTTCCTTCAGCATGGAACGACAAAGTATCTCGGCGTTCCCGTGACCAGATTTAGCGACGCATCACCGATGACGATGGGCGGAGCCGCCGGGGTGATCGAACTGGTCGGCGGCATATTGCTCGTCCTTGGGCTTTTTACCCGGCCGGTCGCTTTCATTATGTCCGGCACCATGGCGGTCGCATATTTCTTGGCTCATGCGCCGAAGGCATTCTATCCAATCCTGAATGGCGGCGAACTGGCCGCGCTTTATTGCTTCGTTTTCCTATTCATTGCCGCCGCCGGCAGCGGTGCTTGGAGTTTGGATAAACGCATGGGGCGTGAATAAGCCTTAGACGAGCGCTATTTGCTTCTGATTCCGTTGACTTCGGGGCTTTTTTCCCTATAGTCGCGGCCTTCCGGTAACGTGGGTCCGCTACCGTTGTAGCGGGCCCCGCCGAATCGATCGGCTGACTGGAAATTTGAAAAACACCGGGTAAACCAGGGTGAAATGACATGAGTAAACGCGTCCGCGCGAAATATAAGATCGACCGCCGCCTAGGCGTTAATTTGTGGGGGCGTCCGCGCAGCCCTTGGAACAAACGCGAATACGGACCAGGCGAACACGGCCAGCGGCGCCGTAAACCATCCGATTTCGGGACCCAGCTTCAAGCCAAGCAAAAGCTGAAAGGCTATTACGGCAATATCGGCGAGAAGAAATTCCGCCGCTATTATCTCGAAGCATCGAAGCGGAAGGGCGATACGTCCGAAAATTTGATCGAGCTTTTAGAGCGTCGATTGGATGCAGTTGTCTACCGGGCCAAATTTGTACCGACGGTCTTTTCCGCCCGCCAATTCATCAATCACGGCCATGTAACGGTCAACGGCAAGCGGGTGAATATTCCGTCCTATTCGGTGCGAGACGGTGATGTGATCGAAGTGAAGCCCAAAAGTCGGGAAATTCCGATGGTGCTGGAGGCAATTGAATCCACCGAGCGCGAATTTATCGATTACATCTCGGTGGATGCACGAAAGATGCAAGCGACCTATATCCGCGCGCCTAAATTCGAAGATGTGCCGTATCCGGTTGTGATGGAACCGAATCTCGTGATCGAGTACTACTCGCGCTAGAGACGAATTCGCGAACAAAACAAAAGCCGCGTTGCCTTCGGGCACGCGGCTTTCGTATTTTTGACTCTAAAACTCAGTCTAGGCGTCTGCGGACTCGATACCTTTCTCGGTAATCAGAGACTGCAGTTCGCCACTGTCGTACATCTCTCGGACGATATCGCATCCGCCGATAAACTCGCCCTTCACATAAAGCTGCGGGATTGTCGGCCAGTTACTGAATTCCTTGATACCTTGGCGTACCGAAGGATCTTCAAGTACGTCGACACCCTTGAACTTGATATTGAGCTCGCTCAGCACTTGGACGACGGCGGCAGAAAAACCGCACTGCGGAAAGACGGGGCTGCCCTTCATGAACAGCACGACATCATTATCGCTCACCTCTTGCTGGAGACGTTCGTTGATTGGATTCTCAGACATTTGGTTGTCCTCTTCCGTAAAACCGTTTGCCCCACTCTACCCCGATCAGGCGTTCTCGGGAACTGCTGTCTGCAATGCGAGCGCGTGAAGTTCATTGCCCATGCGGCCGCGTAGCGAGTCATAGACCATTTGATGCTGCTGCACCCGGCTCTTGCCTTTGAACGAAGCCGAACTAACGAAGGCGTGGTAGTGATCGCCATCGCCGCGCAGATCGCTGATCTGCACCTCCGCGTCGGGCATAGCCTCCTTGATCATGCTTTCGATTTCGTCAGCGCTCATCGCCATGACATATCTCCCCTAATCGCCGAGTTCAGCCATGTAGGTAGGTAGCCAACTTTGATGGCACTCGGTCAATTGTGCAAGGGATATGGCGACGGAAGGGCCCGCTGTCAATGCCACGCCGCCTGTGGTGCCAATTTGCGTCGCGGGCACTTGCGCTTTTTCGGCGCTTTCGAGGATGCTCTCGGGGTCGTTCGTGGCGACGATATATCGTGCCTGATCTTCGCCGAAGGCCCAGGCGTGGAAGGGGATATCACCGGAGGGCGGCAGAAGGCCTGCGCCGATGCCGCTCGCCATCGCCATCTCCGCGACAGCGACGAGCAGTCCTCCGTCGGAGACATCGTGGCAGACCGCGATCCGGCCGGTTTCGATCATATTGCGCACGAAATCCCCATGTTTCCGTTCGATTTCGAGATCCACCGGCGGCGGGGCGCCGTCTTCGCGATCACAAATTTCACGCAAATAAAGCGATTGGCCAAGCCATCCGGTAGTCTCGCCGATCAGGATGATCGCGTCACCCTCGGAGGCAAATCCGAGTCCAGCCCGACGGTCGAGATTTTCGATCAACCCAACCCCTCCGATGACCGGTGTCGGCAAAATCGCTTCGCCATTGGTTTCGTTGTAAAGCGATACGTTGCCGGAGACGACAGGGAAATCGAGCGCGCGTCCGGCTTCTCCGATACCGGTTACGCAGCCGACGAATTGGCCCATGATCGCCGGCCGCTCCGGATTGCCGAAATTCAGATTGTTGGTCAGGGCAAGCGGTTTGGACCCGGTCGCGGTGAGGTTCCGCCAAGCTTCAACCGCGGCCTGGCGTCCGCCGGTTTCAGGGTCGGCCAGGCAATAGCGCGGCGTACAATCCGTGCAAACCGCCAAACCTCTGTTCGAACCATGAATGCGCACCACCGCCGCATCGCCGCCGGGCCCGTCAACCGTATCGGCCATGACCATGTGATCGTATTGCTCCCAGACCCAGCGTTTCGAAGCCTTGTCGGGTGCGGAGATCAGTGTCGTCAGCGCTTCGGCCATATCGTTGGGCGCTGGAATCTCGTCGGCGGCAATTACCGGTGCCGGTGGGCTCGGTTCCCACGGTCGGTCATATTCAGGTGCGTTTTCCACAAGCGGATCGACCGGTATGTCGGCCTGAACGGTGCCATCCATTTTCAGCACCAGATGTCCTGTATCGGTGATTGAGCCGATGACCGCAAAATCGAGTTCCCACTTCTCGAAGATCGCACGCGCCATGTCCGCTGCAGCGGGCTTGATCACCATCAGCATGCGTTCCTGACTTTCCGAAAGCATCAGTTCATAGGCCGTCATCGCTTCTTCCCGGGCCGGAACAAGTTCGAGGTCAAGCTCGACGCCGACCCCGCCTTTCGATGCCATTTCGACCGAGGATGAAGTCAGTCCTGCGGCTCCCATATCCTGTAT
>DLVK01000360.1:0-6082 GCA_003444235.1 Rhodospirillaceae bacterium | reverse complement strand
ACGGTATTTACATCCGTCTGACCCAAGAGGACGGTACCTGCGCCTGGACCAGCCCCATCTATATTTATCGATGAGTAGGCAACCGTTCGAGATGGTGCCGCTGCCCGACGATCGCAGTACCGAGAAGCCACGCAAAACCGGGATTACCATGGTCGTCGATTTTGGCGAGCCCGTGGAGCAGGTAGAGGCGTTGCTGGGTATCGCCGGAGACTATATCGATCTCTGGAAAATCGCCGTCGGGTCCGCGCGGCTTTATAAAGAAGCCTATTTCAACACCAAACTTAATGTGTTGGCGCGTCACGATGTGGCGGGCTTCATCGGCGGGCAATTTCTCGAGTACGTCTTCGCAACCCAGGGCTGGCAGGGGGTTACGCCATTTCTTGCCGAGGCCAAAAGGCTGGGGATCAAAGCGATTGAGGTTTCGGACAATTGCGTGCCGCTCTCCGATGACGAGCGGGAACGAATGATCAAGATGGTCGCCGATGCGGGCATCGAGGTTCACGGGGAGGTCGGCTCTAAAACCACCAAACAAGCGGTAGGCGAACTGATCGGTCAGGCCGAGATTTGCTTGAACGCGGGATGCGAGATCGTCCTCGTGGAGGCGGCGGAACTTGTTATCGACGGTGAAGTTCAGGCGGATCTGGTCGAGGCCGTGCGAGACGGTATCGATCCCGAGCATCTTCTCGTCGAATTGCCCGGTTTCTGGATCAAGGGCACGACCAAAAACGACGTGTTCGAAATGATGAAGTTCCTGGTGTCGAGTTTTGGACCCGATGCGAATATCGCCAATGTCCCGTCGGACATGGTGATGGTGCTCGAAGGGATTCGTTCCGGACTTGGTGTAGTCGGGCCCGAGGAACGGGTCGACCCGGGAACGTAAATTTCGTTAAGTCGAATCAGTTAATCGCGAGGGAGGGAAAAATGTTGAAAATTTGGGGACGTAAGACGTCCAGCAACGTCCGCAAGGTCTTGTGGTGTGCGGACGAATTAGGTGTGGAATTCGAGCGTGAAGATGTCGGCGGCGACTTCGGCGGAAACGACGAGCAATGGTATCTCGACATGAATCCGAACGGACTGGTGCCGACCATCGAGGACGACGGGATGATCCTCTGGGAGTCGAACGCGATCATCCGTTATCTCTGCTGCAAGCACGACCAAGGCGGCATGTATCCGGCCGATATCCAAGAGCGTGCCGAGGCGGAAAAATGGATGGATTGGCACTTAACGGTCGCAGTCCCCAAGACCGGTCCTATCTTCCGCGGCATCGTCCACACGCCGGAAGACCAGCGCGATCATGCGGCGATGAAGGAATGCGGTGAGGAACTGACCCGCATCTATCAGTTCGTGGAGAAGCGTCTCGAAGGCCGCGACTACATCATGGGCGACCGGTTCACCATGGTCGATTGCGCGCTCGGGGTGCATGTGAACCGGTATTACGTCTTGGTCGAGGAGCGCCCCGCGTTCAAGTACATGGATGCCTGGTACGAACGTCTAAAGGCGCGGCCCCCCTTCGATACGCACGTAACTATTTGTCCATGATCTCCGGATGCGCTCGTAGATAGTCGGTATAGGCGCTCAAGCCCTTATCCAGGTCGTATTCCGGCTTAAAGCCCAGATCCTCTCGGGCCCGAGTTATGTCGAGTTCGCCCCGGAGGCTGCCCGATAGGGCGACATGGCTCTCGAATGCGCCTGAGCCGACGGTGAGGTCGGCGCCCGGGACGATCCGGTTCAGAGCATCGCCCACTTCGGCGACGGAAATCAGTTTGCCGACGGAAATATTGTATTCGTTGTAGGCCGGATCTTCCTTTCCGTAAGCGAGTAAGAGGCCGAGCGCCGCATCGGCGCCATAGGTGAAATCTCGTTTGTAATCGCCACCTTCGGTCATCTCGTACGGCTCGCCCTGGAGTGCGTGGTAGCAAAGCCGTTGCAGTGGATAATTGTCCATGTTCCAGACCTTGCCCGGGCCGTACACCGCCGAAATTCGAAGGGCGATCGATTGAACCCCGAATTTGTCGCGATACTGATGCATCAGGCGTTCGGAGATGTTTTTTGTTTCCGCATAGAATCCTTTCGGGTCTTCATCACCCTCCACCAGCGGTTGGCCCGCATTCGGTCCATACATGGTGCCCGACGAACAGAAGATTACGCGGCGCAGGTCGTGTTGCCTGGTGAGCTCCAGCATATTGGCGGTGCCGATGGTGTTGACGCGAATGCCCAACAGCGGATCATCCAAAAACACGTACTCGTTCACGACGGCCGCCGCATGGATGATGCCTTCGACTTTATGTTCGCGAACAAGGTCCGAGATGCTTTCGAAATCGAGGACATCGCCTTGTTCGTGAGGAATTCCCTTTGCCTTGTCGCCCAGAATATAGGCGGCATGTGCGGGTCGCGGGACGCGGTCCAAACAAATCGGATTTTGTCCGTCCTCGGCAAATCGGCGCGCCGTATACAGACCAACCAGGCCGGCGCCGCCGGTAATCAAAATCGTCATCTTATTTTCCTCGTTTAGGTTTGTTTCCAGCTCTCGGTGGATGTGGAGCCGGTCATCTGGAGTTGGGTTTCGGCTGCCGTTCGATAGCCCTCGAATTCCAGCGGCACTTCGATGATCGTGGTCTTGTCCGCTTCGAGCGCTTCTTCGATCGCTGGCACCAGTTCCGACATGTCGTCGACACGCTTACCGTAAAAGCCGAAGGCCTGCGCCAGAACAACATAGTCGGGATTTGACAGCACGGTGCCGATATTGCGCCCGTAACGTGCGTCCTGGCGCTGGCGAATGATCGAATAGCCGCCATTGTTAAAAATCACGATCGGCATGGCGAGATTGTACTGCTGCAAGGTCGCCAATTCGCCACAGCCGAACATGAAGCCACCATCACCGCAAAAGCCGACGATCTTGCGCTCGGGGAAGGCAGCCTTGGCGCCGACTGCGGCGTGGAATGCGAAACCCATCGAGCCGTAGGTGTTGGCAAACAGGAAACAGCCCGGCTGGTAACATTCGAACCCGAACCGGGTCCAATGCCCCATAATCGATTGCGATGCCACGACGGCGTCCCGCGGCAATATCGCGCGAATATCTTGAATCGCCTTGAACACTTCCGGCTGGCGCTGTTTCATTTCGTCGATGGCTTTTACCTTCAGGCCTTGTGTTTGCTCGAAACGGTTTTCTGTTGCCTGATAGCCATCCTTCTCCAGCGCATTCAGGAGTGTTTGCAAAATTACTCGGGCATCACCCTCCACGTTTACCGAGGCTGTGTAGTTGCGGCCGAATTCCGCTGGATCGATGTCGCAATGAATCATGTCTTTCGGCATCGACAGGGTCCATTGCTTCGTCGCCCTTTGCGAAAAACGGGTGCCGACCGCCAACAGTACGTCGCCTTTACTAAGGACCTCGTTCTGTAGGGTTTCGCTCACGGTCAAGAGATTACCGAGCGCGAGGGGGTGGTCTTCGGACAACACGCCTTTCGAGCCATTGGTACAAAAGACCGGCGACTGAAGCATCTCCGCCATGGCTTTAACCTCGGCGATTGCGCCGGCTTTGACCGCGCCGCCACCGACCCAAAGAATGGGTCGCTTGGCTTTCTTCAGCAGTTGCACCGCATCTTTGATTTGGTCCGCGTCGGCCGGTGGTGGCGTAACGTTCGACGGCGGTAGAATTTTGAAGTCCGCTTCGCCGTTCAGAAAGTCGGTCGGAATCTCGAGGAATACCGGCCGCGGTCTGCCAGTACGCATGCGCCGGTAAGCCTCGTTGATGGCTTCGGGAATTTCACCGATCGAAGTCACGGTGTGGCGCCATGAAGTGACAGGCACGAACATTTCTTTCTGGGCGGGGCCGTCGTGATAGAAGCCTTTTTCCTTGCCCATATGTTCGCTCAGAATTTGCGTCGAAATATGCAGCAACGGCCAGGATTCGTTGTAAGCCTCGCCCATGGCACAGGCGACACCACCTGCGCCGGGCCCGACCGTCGTCAGGACGACCCCGGGATTGTTGGAAATACGTGTATAGGCATCCGCCATATGACCGGCGGCATCTTCGTTGCGTGGCGTAATCAGTTTTATCCGGCTATCGAAAAGTGCGTCGTAAGTCGGCATCAGGTGGCTACCAAGGACGCCGTAAGCAACTTCCGCACCCTCTACTTCCAAGGATTGTACGACTGCTTGCCCACCGGTCATTTTCGTCATGATGCCACTCTCCCCGTCGTACTATTTTCTCAATTGTGATCAATTAAGGGGCCGTGGCAAGGGTGCATTCGCTTAGATTCGCGTTTATAAATCCGCCGAATTGCGAAATACCAACGTTGGTGTGAGATGGCTGCAATGGAATTGCCGTTAGATAACGTGCGGGCGCCCGATGTCGCGCGGTTGCACCCGAGGCTGCAGGGCTTGGCGGATTTGCGTCAAGGAGAGTGCAAATGAGTGGTTACGAGCTTTCTTACGTCGCCCTGTCGAGCAGGGAACCCGAGCTTGTGGTCGAAATTTTGGGTGGCGATCTTGGTTTGAACGGCGGGACTGTCGATGCGCCGGGCGGCAACGTGCAGCTGTTTGGGGCCGGCCAGACGGGCATTTGCGTGTTCGACGCGGAGCACCCTCTGCTTGAGACGCCGGGCCGGACCGGGGTCGATCACATGGTGCTTGCGACCGAGGCTCCATCGGATGCTGCCAAGAAACACGGACTAAAGGTAACAGGTGAGGGTGAAGGCGTCGGCGGGTTCAATGAGGTGCGTGTGGCACGAGACGAAACCGTTGGGATCTGCACGAGGTTCGCGCCCAAGCTCGAAATTCCCGACAGCAAAAGCGAATTCATCGAGCGGATCGACCATCTCGGTATCGCCAGCGCAGACGTTAGCGAAGACGAAAAGGTGTTCACGGGCAATCTCGGTTGTCCTGTGGAAAGCCGACAGACCGACTTCGAAGTCAGTATGGCGGTCGAAAGCTTTACTTCCGACAAGTACGGCGTGATCTATCACAACCGGCCTCCCGAACAGGTCGGCGGATTACGGGTGTTGTTCACCACGGTCGGCGATCTAGAACTGGAATTTCTGCAGGATATCGATCCCTCTACGGAACATGTTGTGGAACACGGCCGGCCCGGTAACACCAAGCAGGACCGAGGCGTAATCGGCCGTTATGTGGAAAAACATGGACCGGGTTTGCACCACGTTGCGTTGAAGACACCTGATATCGGAAAAACACTACGCCACCTGGAGGCTAAGGGGCGCCGAATGATCGATCTGAAAGGCCGGCCCGGTTCACGCCGGGCGTTGATCGGCTTTGTCCATCCGTCATCGTTGGGTGGAGTGTTGCTCCACTTTGTCGAACGGGATGAGTTATAGGCGCTCTGTGATCAAGACCGAACAACAGGGCACTGCACTCGTCCTCACCATCGATCGGCCTGAAGCCGGCAATGCGATCAATGGCGCCGCTGCCGAGGCCCTGGAAGCAGCGGTTGTCGCTGCCGCCAAGGATCAAACCTTACGGTCCGTCATCCTCACCGGGGAAGGGGAGAAATTCTTCTGCGCCGGCGGGGATATCAAAGAATATCGCGCTGTTCAGGATCGCGCCGCGCTCGATGAAGTCATGGGCCGAAGCCGAAGAGCATTGCGGGGATTGGAGGCTCTGGACATTCCGGTAATCGCGGCAATCAACGGGTACTGCCTCGGGGGCGGGTTCGAGATGATACTCGCGGCAGATATTCGTCTGGCCGATGCTGAGGCACGGTTTGCGTTACCGCAGGCCCGGCTTGGCATTATTCCCGGCTGGCACGGGCTCGAACGGTTGGTAGGACTGGTCGGACGGGGACAAGCCATCCGATTGGCGGGTGGCGGTGCCGGGTTCGATGCAGCCGAAGCGGCAGGTCTGGGGCTGATCGATGAGGTGGTTGCGGACAAACCGGTGTTGTCCCGCGCGTTGGAAATCGCTGCTGAATTTAACCAGGCTGCCCCCTTGGCTTTAAAGGCGGTCAAGAAGGTAGCCGCTATGGCGTCGCCGTCGGCGGCGAACGTTTCCGAGGATATTTTTGCCTAGCTTTGGTTTAGCGCCGATCACCGTGAAGCCGAAGCTGCTTTCGCTGAAAAACGATCTC
>DLVK01000340.1:0-2620 GCA_003444235.1 Rhodospirillaceae bacterium | reverse complement strand
CAAAGGTGCGGTCTCCTCGATCAATTGTTCGAGGACGGCTCTGTAGAGCCCTTCCTTGCCGTCGAAATAATAGGTAATGGCGGAAATATTGACCTCGGCAGCGGATGCCAACTCGCGGGTCGAAACGCCGTCGAAGCCACGCGCGGCAAAAAGCTGCCCCGCTGCCTCGAGAATGCGAGCGCGACTTTCCGCACCACCCTGCCGACCCCGAGGTTTTACGCTTTCGTCACTTACTTCTGCCATTTTCCCGTCACCCGATGTTTTGACAAAGCCAAAACAACCATCTGAAAAAGCTAGAAAATTCCTCCGGTACCACCGATGCCGCCATTCATAACGGTCATCCTACTTATTATTAATCAATCGTTTGATTTAATATATATGACGCGTCGGAGCCACTTTCAAGCACCAAAACCCGAAAGTTTGTGCATGGGTTTTTCTGGGGTTTCCCATCGTCTGTCGGCGCGGCTTCATCGCTCTGGCTCAATTCCATCCGATCGGCATTTGCTCTAAAATGCCGGCCAATTCGAAAAATCTCCAGCAATCAGGACGACTTCTTCATGTATTACGACCCGGACATCAAAGGGGATCATGGCCTACCCCACGACCCGTTCAAGGCACTGGTTTCGCCGCGCCCAATCGGGTGGATCAGCACGTTGGACACCGACGGGGTAGTCAATTTGGCTCCCTATAGCTTCTTCAACGCTGTCTCCTACTTCCCTTGCTATGTGATGTTTTCGTCGAGTGGGCTAAAGGACGATCCGATGAAACATAGCTGGCGCAATGCCGAAGAGACCGGGGAATTCGTCTGCAATATCGTATCTGGAGAGTTGGCGGATGCGATGAACCTGACCGCGAAACATGTTCCGAAGAATGTCGACGAGCTGGAAATGGCCGGGCTAACCCCCGAACCTTCGGAAAAGGTCAAACCGCCTCGGGTCAAGGAGGCTCCGGCCCATCTCGAGTGCGAATATTGGAAAACGGTCGAACTACCAACCAACAACCCCAAATTCAAACACGGCGTGATCTTTGGCCATGTGGTGGGCATTCATATAAACGACGATATCATCGTCGATGGTCAGGTAGACGTGACCCGTTACAATCCGGTCGCCCGGCTCGGTTATATGGACTACACGAAAGTCGAAGACGTGTTTTCCATGGACCGGCCCGACGATTTGTCTATGGGCCGCAAAATGTTGGGCGACGCGCCCTATAAGACCAAACCTGCCGCATGATCGATCTCGAGGCTTCGGCAAAGAGTCTGGAGCCGCTCTTTAATCCGCAATCGGTTGCCGTGCTCGGAGCATCCCGCGATGCGAGCCGGATCGGCGGCATGCCCGTGCGCTACATGCTGAAACATGAATTTGCGGGCGACATCTATCCGCTCAATCCGAGCCACGACGAAGTACAGGGCCTGAAAGCCTATGCCGCAATCGGCGAGATCGGCAAACCGGTCGATACGGCGATTATGGCGGTACCGGCGCGGTTCGCGATCGAAGTTGCGGAACAATGCGCGGACGCCGGCGTCAAATCCATATGCGCCTTTACCTCGGGATTTGCCGAAATGGGCGAAGAAGGTGCCGAGATGCAGGCACGACTGAAGGAAATCGCCGCCGGGTCAGGCATGCGAATTATGGGCCCGAATTGCCTCGGATATTTCAATGCGCGGGCACGCTATTACGCGACCTTCTCGACCTCGGTCACCCATGGCGAACCCAAACTAGGCAATGTGGGCATGGTCAGCCAATCCGGCGCGTTCGGCAGCCATTGCTTCGTCTTGGGACGCGAGCGCGGGCTCGGTTTCACTTATTTGATTACCACCGGAAACGAAGTCGACGTGGATGTCGCCGATTGCATTGCCTACTTCGCTTATGACGACGACACAGAGGTGATTGCCGCCTATATGGAGGGTTGCCAGGACGGCGAGAAGCTGCGGGCGGCGCTGCGGCTGGCCTATGAGCGCGGTAAGCCGGTGGTTATCCAGAAGGTAGGCCGGAGCGAGGTTGGCGCCCAGGCGGCATTTTCGCATACCGCTTCGCTTGCGGGAGTGGACAAGGTCTATGACGCGGTGTTCGCCGAATACAACGTCTATCGCGCCCGCACTGCTGCCGAACTGATCGATGTCGCCTATCTGTTGAGCTTCGGCATTTGGCCGACCGGGAACAAAATCGCAGTGGCAACAATTTCCGGCGGCGCTGGGGTATTGATGGCGGACGCCTCCGCCGATGCCGGCCTCGACATGGCACCGATGCCCGAAGACACGCAAACAAGGCTCAAGGAATTGATCCCGTTCGCAGGCCCCCGGAATCCGGTCGATTTTACGGCCCAGGTCTATAACGAATTTCACACAGTCACTGATTACGTGCGCGCGATATTCGAGGAAGGCGGCTATGACAGCGTCATCGCGTTCTTCTCCTCCCTCCTCTATTCCGAACCATTAACGAAAAAAATCATCGATGCGCTGCTACCTGTTCGAAAGGATTTCCCCGACCGTCTATTTTTGCTCTGCGCCATGGGCCCTCAGGAGAACCGTACACTTGCAGAAGAAGAGGGCATCCCGGTCCTCGAGGACCCAACCTATGCTACCGACGCTATTGCCGCGGTCACCGCGATAGGTAGCGGC
>DLVK01000375.1:0-3230 GCA_003444235.1 Rhodospirillaceae bacterium | reverse complement strand
GCACCACCTGCGTTGTGAGGGGATTCAAGCCCGCCGCGAAAACCCCTTGGCAGAACCGAAAAACGACGATCTCGGTGAGACTGCTGGACTGCGAAATCAAAATCGAACAGCACATGAAGCCAAACACGACACCGATGAAAAGCCGTTTGCAGCCTATTTTGCGGCTGAGCCAGGCAAACAGGGGCGTAAACATCGCGGACGCCACCAAGAACGAGGTCAGCACCCAGGACACTTCCGTAATGGTGACCGATAGCGAGCCCATCATCCGGGGAATGGCGACACCTGTCGCGAAAGTATCCATTCCCTGCATGGCCCCGGCCGGAAGAATGGCCAGGGCAACCAAAATACGCTGACGCGGCGGCAAGCCTTCCGTTTCCTGCTCGTCTCGTTCGCTGCCGGTAGTTGCCGTCATCTAGCACGCCGGCCCTGAGGACGGCTCCGTACATTTTGAGGAGTAATTTGTCCGCCCAGTCTACACCATCAGCGTTGTTTGGGGAGTTGTGGATCACCCCGAACCGACCAGTGTCGATAGTTCCCGTTAAGGCAGTATTAGAGTACGCAAAACACTGTGTCTAAGCGAACCAAAAATTTTAAATCACTAATAACAAACGTTTTTTGCAAGATGACAAATTTCGCTTTATTTGATAAAATTTTATGAAAATGTAGGGGAAAAGGGCCTGAACAACAAAAGCAAAATAAAATGGTTGGCACACACCCAATCTCAGCCGAAACCCCGGCCGGCACTAGTGAGTCCGCGCAAGGCTTGCTTCAGGTAGCGCAAGCGACTACCGCGGCAAAAACACTTGGCCAACCGGTTGGTGAGGTCAAATCGCTGACAGGTACGGTAACCGTCATTCGCGTCGACGGTTCGAAAGGAACCCTATCGACCGGCGATCGGGTCTATGAAGGCGACAAGATCGAGACGGCGAAAAATGGCAAGGTCGGTATTGTCTTTTCCGACGGGAGTACCTTTTCGGTCGGCAATGACGGTGCCTTCACTATCGACGAGCTGATCTACAACCCCACTGCAAATACCGGTAAGTCCGTTATCGGCATCACTGCCGGCTTATTCTCTTATGTCAGCGGCGAAATCGCCAAATCCGGCGACGATCAAGCCACGGTCGCAACGCCGGTCGCTACCATCGGTATTCGCGGTACCACAGTCGTCGGCCGTGCGGCGCCGGAGGGCGAGCAAAACACGATCACATTGTTGCGCGATGCCGATGGCACGCTCGGCCAGATTGCGATCGTCAATATTGGCGGCCAACGCATTCTGACCTCACCTTACGAGCTCTATACTCTCTTCAGCCGAAGCGCCGTCCCAAACGAGTCAAAAGTTATCAATCAGACCGAGTTCGACCGAATCTTCGGTAACGACGTGGTTATCATCCCAAGCCAACCGCCGCAAAACTTCGGACCAGAAAATCCAAATAATCCACTGACCGAAGACACCAACTTTCAGGTTATCGAAGTCACAGAAATCTCGCTCGACGGTACGGTGCGTGACACGGACGCGCTCCGGCGGCTTGCCGCACGGTTTCGGCAAGCTGACGAGTTGGAAGATGATGAAATAGCGTCCGTGGAGCCACAAGGCGAACCCGAGCCGGACCCAGAACCGTTCGAACCCGATCCGGGACCGGACCCCTTCGAAGGTGCCAATGCCCCCAATGCAAGCGCAGGAAATGTGTCTGGCCCTTATACCGGCCCCATCTCTCTTTCGATATCGGCAGGCCTCACTGATCCGAGTGAAACGCTCGCCGTTCAAATCACCGGCGTTCCCAGCGGCGCGAGCCTTACTGGCACCGCGATCGACATCGGAGCGCCGGCTACAGTCAACGAAGGAAGCGGTACGTGGACCGTTACCAATACAGAACTGTCTACCTTATCTTTCACACCGCCGTCCGGCACCTCAGCCAACTACAATATGATTTTGGTCGCAACCAGCACCGAAGGCAGCGAAACGGCGACAACCTCGGTCAATTTCACAGCATCGGTCGGACCCAATTTAATTATCGGCACCGTAAACGCCGATTCACTCAACGGCATGTCGCTCGACGAGGTCATTTTCGGCGATGCGGAGAACGATATTATCAACGGGGGCGACGGTAATGACGATATTGAAGGTTTCTCCGGCAACGATACATTGAGCGGAGACGACGGCAACGACGTTGTTCGTGGCGGGGCCGGAGACGACACGATTAACGGTGGCGCAAACAACGATTCACTCATCGGCGGCGACGGCAACGACACCCTTAGTGGCGACGACAACGATGACACTCTATACGGGGATGCCGGCGACGACATGCTCAACGGTGGTAATGGCAATGATGTGTACGTGGTCAATGATAACAACGGCGCGGATGTATTTGATGGCGGTGCCGGTTCAGACACCATCAATGCGACTGCGACACAAAACGCAACTATCGCTGGCCTGACAAACATAGACACAATTACTGGCGATTCCGGCGGCACGACCTTGCATGGGACCGACGGCAACGACGTGCTCGACTTTACAAGCGTCACGTTCAGCAATATTTCCCGCATCGATGGCGGCGCCGGCAACGATACGCTAACCGGCACCAACAACAGCGACAATATTTTTGGCGGCACCAGTGGCGTCGATACATTGACCGGCGGCGGCAGTGCAGATGACTTTATTCTGGATGGTTCGGGCAGCGTCGACGTCATAACGGACTTCAACGTCAATGACGGCGATATCATTAATATGACGGATTTGGTGACGCTACCTATGGGTGGCGATATCGAGGATTACGTAAATGTCCAAACTATGGGCTCGGACAGTTACGTCAGTTTCGCGACGACAGCAGGCGGCCCGTTCACCCAGATTGCCATTCTGCAAGGCGTAACGGGCGAATCCGCGACGTCTCTCCTAAGCGGCGAAAACCTGTCGGTAACAGACGGCTCATAGGGCCGGCACGACACGCCAACTTCCCCTCTTTACAAAGCGGCAATTCGCGCTTACATCGCGCGAGCCTTCGGTTATTCTCTGCGAAGGTATGGTTTGTGCAATCACCGTCAGCTGAGCGATACGATGGATCGCTTTTCATCCGCCGAAGCGCTGGTACGAGCGCTAAATCCACAAGATCCGGTCACCTGTTTAAGACCTGCGGCCGCGCATATGGCCGCCCGGCGATTCCTGACGCAATTTCCCGGCGAAACCCTCTATGCGGTTAAAACCAACCCCGACACGGTGATATTAGACGCGCTCT
>DLVK01000507.1:0-4683 GCA_003444235.1 Rhodospirillaceae bacterium | reverse complement strand
CCGCCGCAAATACGTATCGCTTCCCGGGCGAGCTCGATCAGCTCCTGCTGACGCGGAGTCGGCCGCATATCCATGGCCTCAATCCTATTCCGCCGCCTTCTGGCGGTTCATGGCGTCCCAATCATAGAGACGCGGCTCTTTGGTGATGAACCGTCTTACGGCCTCATTGTGAAACTTGGTATCTCGACATTCGAGTTGAGCAGCGCATTCCGCGTCGATCATTTCCTGCTGTGTACTCTGCAGCGACATGTCGATCAGTTTCTTCGCTTCCGCGATGGCGGTCGGCGAGCCATGCGTCAAACCTCTGGCCAAGTCCAGCGCCGCGCCGAGAAGATTTTCAGGTTCATGTATTTGCTGCACAAGTCCCAACTGCATTGCTTCTTCTGTGGAGAAAGAACGCGCAGTGAAAGTCAATTCCTTCGTCTTATTTGGGCCAATGCGCCGTGGAAGAACGTAGGCAGCGGTCATATCCGGAATCAGGCCGATTCGGCCGAAGACCAGACTGAACTTTGCGCGGGACGTTGCCAGCACCATATCCGCGACCGCCGCCAGGCTGAGGCCGCCACCAAACGCAATTCCATCAACTGCCGAGATCACCGGCTTCGGCAGATTTATAAGATCGTAGAGATATCCGAGCGTATTCCGAAGGTGACTGCCACGTTGCTTAGGCGACGGTTTGTTCACCCCGCCCATGCGGGACACATCGGCACCCGAACAGAAATTCCCACCAGCGCCTGTCAGAATCAAGACCCGGATATCGTCATCTTCACGTGCCCGTGCGACCATCTCCGGCAGATCCGTCAGAAACATATCCTGGCTGATCGCGTTCATTTTTTCCGGCCGGTTAAGGGTAAAAACGGCAACACCGTCTTCGCTCTCAAATGTCGTTTCACTCATGGCATTTCTCCTTACTCGAACTCGCGATCTTCCCACCAGGGATAGTAATCTGGCATATCGCGGCTAACCTTCATCGGAAACTTCGGCGGCCGTTTCTCCAGAAACGAAACGACGCCTTCCTGGCAATCCGGAAGCTTGCCGAGCGTCCGAATTCCGCGCGAATCAACCTTATGCGCTTCCATTGGGTGATCCGCACCGGCCATTCGCCAGAGCATTTGGCGGCACAAAGCCACAGAAATCGACGACGTATTATCGGCAAATTCCCGCGCAAGTTTCCGAGCCGCCGGCAAAAGCGCCTCAGACGGAAGAACTTGCTTTACCAATCCCCCCGCCTGCGCTTCCTCGGCATCGAAAACGCGACCTGAAATCACCCACTCGAGTGCCTGGCTCATCCCGACGACCTTCGGCAGGAACCACTCACTGCAGGCTTCCAGGATTACGCCCCGTTTCGTAAAGACGAACCCCATACGCGCCTCGGTCGACGCCAAACGTACATCCATTGGCAGGGTCATCGTGGCCCCCACGCCAACAGCTGGACCGTTGATCGCCGCGATCAACGGTTTTTTGCAATCATACAGCCGCAAGGTTAAACGGCCGCCACCATCGCGCCAGTTCTCAGAATCCTCGCCCGGATAGCGGCTCGAAACATCGAAGCTGCCGGCACCTGCGGAGAGATCCGCCCCGGCACAATATCCGCGCCCGGCGCCCGTAAAGATGATCGCGCGAACATCATCATCCTCGTCCGCCTTGTCGACAGCATCAATCAGTTCAAAAAGCATTTGACGATTAAAGGCATTCAATCGGTCCGGCCGATTGAGCGTGATCGTCAGGATATTTTCTTCAATCTCGTACAGGATGGTTTCGTATGTCATGGATATCGCCTTAGGCGGTCACGCCGCCGTCGACGGGAAGTGCGGCTCCCGTGACGAACGAGGCTTCGTCGGAGAGTAGGAACAAGGCGGCATTGGCGACCTCTTCAGGCCGACCAGGACGTCCGAGGCGCGTCATTCCACCGCGTGTTCTGACGAGTTCCTCCTTGTCCATGCCCATCGTCGACTGCTGATCCGGTCGCGCGACAAATTCACGCAACATCGGCGTATCAATCGGACCAGGGCAAACCGCGTTAACGCGTATATTTTCTGAGGCGAGACGGCCTGCCAGCGCCCGCGCAAACCCGACGACGCCAAATTTTGCCATCGAATAAACCGGGCTGAACATCGATCCCTGCAGCCCCGAAGTCGACGCCGTAAAAACGATGGAGCCGCCCCCACGGGTCCGCATTTCGGGAATTGCCGCCTCGGTTGTCACGAGGATGGTCCGCATATTGAGGTCCACCGCCGTGTCAAAATCCTTCATTTCAATTCCCTCGATCGAGGCAGGTCCGGGATGCCCTACGTGATCCCACATGAAATCAAGCCCACCGAAAGCATTCGCCGTCTCCGTTACGATACGGCGTGAATCCTCGTCCTTGGTCAGATTCGCAACGATCCCGATAGCCCTACCCCCAGCGCCTTCGATCTCATCGACGACGGCCTTAACCGCATCCGCGTCGATATCCACCACGCCGACCGATGCACCTTCCTTCGCGAACCGAATGGCGCCAGCGCGTCCCATTCCCGATCCTGCTGCCGTTACCAATCCATTTTTGCCTTCGAGCCGCATCTCGCTCTCCTTAAGTGCGTAATGACCTTGAATTCCAATGGAGATGAATTTGGCGCGAAAACCCGTGAGGGCGATATACCGCTACATCGCAAAGAGGCCCTTGAAGATGTAAACCACGCCTACGACGATGCAGACCCCCGCGAATACGACCAACCGATACCCAAGCTGGATCATAAAGATCGCTCGCTCCATCAGCCGTCTCACGGGAATTCTTGGCGGAAAGTCGGGATCGGTCGGATCATCGCGATCGTCTAAGGCTTTTGCGCGCGCCTCACACCACTCCGCCGCTTTGAAGAGGGAAAAAATCACGGCAAGTGCGACCACACCGAAGGCAATAATCGTGGCGCTCGACATCAGTGTCTCGTGCGCTTTGCCTCCTGGTTCGACTTGGCCTATCAAGTACCAGACAATCACCACAGCAGCGGCACTGGCTGCAAGGAAATAGCGCACGTACTTCGCCGCCATATTCATTATGACGGAGTTGTTCTCTGTCAGCTGGCCCGGCGGAATTTGTCCCGCCTGCTTGCGAATTTCCTCGCGCCGCCTGTTGAAAATTCTAAGCTGCATTTTGATTCCTACGTGATCTAACGGAAGATAATAGGGTAACCAGACGGTCCCTTACAGCTCCATGCGTATGGTTTGTTTTGCGGCGTTGAAAAAGCTGCACAGGTCATATATCCAGAACCAGACTCTATAAGACCCGATTGAGGATAGATGCGGATATGAAAATCACCCAACGCGTAAAGAAAATTCTCTCCAATTACGAAAGCGATTCGCCTGGCACAAAGACGAACATCGCCCGCATCTTGATGACCGGCAAGCTCGCCGGTACCGGCAAGATGGTGATCTTGCCTGTCGACCAAGGCTTCGAACATGGGCCGGCGCGAAGTTTCGCAAAGAATGCGCCTGCTTATGACCCGCATTACCACTATCAGTTGGCCATTGACGCAGGTCTCAATGCATATGCTGCACCGCTTGGCATGCTGGAAGCCGGTGCGGACAGTTTTGCCGGAGCAATTCCGACCATCCTAAAGCTCAACAGCTCCAACAGCCATGCAGTTACCAAGGATCAAGCCGTTTATGGCAGTGTTTCAGATGCCTTGCGCCTCGGCTGTTCGGCGATCGGTTTCACGATCTATCCAGGTTCCGAAGATCAGTTCGAGCAGATGGAAGAATTCCGCGAGCTTGCCGAGGAAGCGAAATCTGTCGGCCTTGCGGTCGTGCTTTGGTCCTATCCGCGTGGCGGCAATCTCTCAAAGGAGGGCGAGACCGCCATCGATGTCTGCGCTTATGCAGCGCACCTCGCTGCCGAAATGGGCGCCCATATCATCAAGGTCAAGCCACCGACGGATTTCATCGAACAGGACGATGCCCGGAAGGTTTACGATGCGGAAGGGATTGACATCTCTTCACTGCCCAAGCGAATCGAACACGTTATGCAATCCGCATTCAACGGACGGCGCCTTGTTGTCTTCTCGGGGGGGTCCGCGCGGGGTACCGATGGTCTGCTGAACGAGATCCGCGAAATTCGCGACGGTGGCGGCAGCGGATCGATCATCGGTCGAAACTCTTTCCAGCGCCCGAAGGAGGAGGCCATGCATCTCCTCGATACAATCATCAATATTTACAAGGGCAAGGCCTGAACCAACGCATTGATCGGCACCGGGCATGAGCGAAGACGCAAGTACCGCAGTGTATCTAATAACGCCGCCGCGCCTGGATGATCCTTTGGCATTCGCCGAACAACTGAAAGCCGCGTTGGATGCGGGCGGAGTTGATTGCGTCCAGCTCCGTCTGAAAGATGTCGATGACGACGTCATACGGCGCGCCGCTGATTGCTTGCGGCCGCCGACGCAAGAACGAGACATCGCATTTGTTATGAACGACCGGCCCGACCTCGCACGCGAGACAGGCTGCGACGGTGTTCATGTCGGCCAGGACGACGCCAGCTATCAAGATGCGCGCGTATTGCTTGGTTCGGACGCAATTGTCGGCGTCACCTGTAAAGCTTCGAGGCATCTCGCCATTGAGGCGGGGGAAGCGGGTGCAGACTATGTAGCATTTGGCGCGTTCTATGGATCGGCAACCAAGGACACGACCGTACAGGCCTATCCAGAAATTCTT
>DLVK01000419.1:2775-4521 GCA_003444235.1 Rhodospirillaceae bacterium | reverse complement strand
TTCGGGTCTTCTTTTCTTTTGGGCGGTATCGGGTTCGTGCCGCTGGTCCTGGGTTTCTTCGCCATCTCCGAAGTCATGGTGCAAGGACACCGGATCGCCGCCGGCTTGCGCCTGCCGCCCAAGATCGGCATTGCCTTCCCCAAGTTTCTGGAGTTTTGGCGCTTGAGATACGCCATGGCGCGCTCAATCTTTCTCGGTTTCTTTGCCGGAATCCTGCCCGGTATTGGGGCTATCCTGGCGGCGTTTCTGAGCTACAGCATAGCGGTCCGGTTTTCGCCTCATCCGGAGAGGTTCGGCAAGGGCGAACTGGAAGGCGTGGTGGCGTCGGAAACGGCAAACAATGCGGCGACGGGTGCGGCCATTATCCCGCTTCTGGCGCTTGGTCTTCCTGGCGGCGCATTGACAGCTGTAATGATGGGGGCCTTCGAGATCCACGGTCTCGAGCCGGGACCACTGGTGTTCGCAACCAACATCGAATTGATCTGGGGCATCTTCGTTGCCATGTTCCTGGCCAACATTGCGATCTTCGGTCTGGGTTACTTCGAAACAAAGACCATCATCCATCTGCTGCGCATCCCCTTCAGCCTGCTGGCGCCCAGCATCCTGCTGGTGTCGACTATCGGGGCCTATGCTTTGCGCAACACACTGCTTGATGTTTGGGTGATGTTCATCGCCGGCATTGCCGGATATTTCCTGCGCCGGTGGGGTTACTCCATGGCCGGCATCGTGATCGGCGCGATTCTGGGAAAGCTCGGCGAGTCCGCTTTTGTTAAGAGCATGCAGTTGATGGAGTATAATTATCTCGGCTTTTTCGAACGACCAATTGCCGCGACTCTAATCATCTTAGCGATGCTGTCTGTGGTATATGGCGCCTACCGGTCCGTCCGGAAGCCGCGGCCATAAGCCCCATGGGGACCACCGGCCCAGTTTCCGTAATTGAGGCTCTCGAAGGTCCACTTATGTCTAAAAGCGGACCCGTCCCCTTCTCAGTAAAATAGGACTGTCGTTTAACTCGCCACGAAGTTTCCCGAATTCAGTGTTAGTGTCATACTGCAAGGAAAGAGCGGCGGCGCTTCCACCAGCAAACTACGCAATTTTCGATCTCCTCGGGACAGTCCCATGACACGAACGGTCTACATCAACGGCGAATTTGTCCCCGAGAGCGAAGCAAAGATTTCGGTCATGGACCGAGGATTTTTGTTTGCCGATGGCGTTTACGAGGTATCCGCCGTCGTCAACGGCCAGATGGTGGACAATGACGGTCATCTTCGCCGTCTCGAGCGATCACTCGAAGAGATCGAGTTGAAATCGCCTCTACCCATTGGCGAAATCGAGAAAGTTCAGACAGAACTCATTGAGAGAAATAACCTTCGAGAAGGCATCGTCTATCTACAGATATCCAGAGGCGATGCGGAACGGGACTTTCTTTGGCCCGAAGACATCTCCCCTACCTTGGTGATGTTCACCCAGGAGAAACCGCTTCTTCATCATCCCTTAGCGACCAAAGGCGCCTCCATCATTACCGTCCCGGAAATTCGTTGGCAGCGTCGTGACATCAAAACGACCGCCTTAATCGCGCAAGCCATGGCAAAACACGCCGCCCGGAAATCAGGCGCCGATGACGCGTGGATGGTGGAGGACGGGTACGTCACCGAAGGAACCTCGACAAACGCCTTTATCGTGACGACGGATGGAACCTTGGTAACCCGCGAACTAAGCAACAAGATTTTGCACGGCATTACCCGA
>DLVK01000419.1:0-2458 GCA_003444235.1 Rhodospirillaceae bacterium | reverse complement strand
CCCGACGAGCCGTTCTCCAACTGGCCAAAGAAGCGGATTTACGGATTGAAGAACGCCCGTTCACGCCGGAAGAGGCATATGATGCGGCCGAAGCCTTTGCCACCGGCTCTTCGTTTTTCGTGATGGCAGTTGTTGAAATCGACGGCCACATTCTCAGCAACCGGGCCCCTGGTCCCCTTACCAATCGGCTTCGGGAACTTTATGTCGAAATGGCGTCGGGCTGAGATTCAACGGTGGGACTCGTTCAAGTCGTTGCCCCTCGAATTATCTTGAAACCACCTCACCCCAACTCAATCACCATCGCGCTGTGATCGGTCAACCGCGTCTCGCGGGGGCTGTGGTCGTAGTGCGCGGCGCGCACGCGACGGGCGAAAGGCTCGGTGGCCAGCGATTGGTCGAGGCGAAAGCCGTTGCCGAAGGTGCTCATCCAGGTCCATGCGCGCCCGCCGGGATTATGGGTCAGCATCAGATCGCGGAAGCCCATCTTTTTGAGGCCATCGAACTCGTCCTGGCCGGTGAAGATGCCCTTCGGCCCGCCGTAATCCTCCCGGTCGCCGGTGTTGAAGTCGCCGATCAACGCCGCCGCCGTCCCGGCGCGCACGAACTTTCTTCCATCGCGCAGCAGGCGGCGGAAATAAGGCAGCTTCTTGGCGTGGTTCGGAAAATAGACGAAGCGCAAAACGAGCCCGTCGATGGTCAGGTCGGCAAACCGCGGTAGCTGGTCGTGGCCGGACCGCGCGTGCATATAAGCCACCCGCATGGCCTCCGGCGGGCGCCGCGAGACGGCACCGATGGCCCCTTTCGCCCCGTGGCTTTTATCCGGCGTCCTAAAACAAAAATGGCCGTAGCCTCGGCGGGCAAACTCGTCGCGGAAAAACTCCGCGTTGGTGCGGGTCACTTCGCCAAGCCCGATAACCTCCGCATCCAAACTATCTAGATAGTCGATCAGGGCGAGCGCCCGTGCCTTCACCGCCTTATTGACGTTGAGATAGGCGATCCGCATGGGGGCTCACCTCAGCCCCACCGTTCGAGCGCGCGGGCGAGGAAGTCGAGCCGGTCCTGCCCCCAATAGAGCTCGCCGTCGAGAATATAGGACGGCGCGCCGAAGACATTCGCGTCCATCGCCTCTTTCGTATAGGCGTCGTAGAGCGCGCCGATTTCATCGCCCCGGCTCGCCTCCCAGAGCGCTTTGCCGTCAAACCCGGCTTCACCGGCGACTGCGATCATGCCATCAGGGTCGGACAAATCCCGGTCCTCGACCCAACGGGCGGCGAAAAGGGCCGCGGACAGCTTCCCCATATCCCCCGCCTCGCCCTCTTCACCGGCGGCAATCGCCAGACGATTGGCCCAATCCATCGGCGGCGGTTCGTGGGCGCTTTCGATCACCATCGGCAAACCCAGGTACTCGCCCCATCGTTTGAGCTCGGCGATCCGATAGGCCTGGCGCTGCGGCGCGCGCTTGGCCACCGGCAAGCCGCCCGACTGGGCGAAAATGATGTGGCTTTCGCACGGCCGGAACACCACCTCCGCACCATGCTCCGCCGCCAGCTCGAGAAATCGGTTATGGCCGAAATAGCTCCACGGCGAAGAATGGTTATAGAAGTAGCGGATGACCGTGCTCATGGGGGTTCCTTATGCCGGGTCCCAGCTGAACACTTCTGCGGAAACGGACAGATCGTAGAAATGCGCATCGAAGGTGGGAATGGCGTGCTGGGAAATCATCTCCGGCGTCCAGCCCTCGCTCCGTTGCACCGAGCGCAACGGCCGGTTTTGGCTAAAGAGGAAGATCTCGTTGTTGCGAACGCCGAAAATCTGGCCTGTGACGTTGGCCTCGTCGGCCGCATGGCTGCAGAGATAGACCGCCATCGGCGCGATCTTGTCCGGTGTCATCTGTTTCAGCTTGTCGACCCGTGCGGCCTGTTCCGGCGTGTTTGTGGGGATAGAACCGATCATCCGGCTCCAGGCAAAGGGCGAGATGCAATTCGAGCGAACCCGGAACCGGGCCATATCGAGCGCAATCGATTTCGACAGCCCCAAAATACCCATCTTGGCGGCGGAATAGTTCGCCTGACCCACATTACCGACCAGGCCGGAGGTGGACGTCATGTGAACGAAGCAGCCGGAGCTTTGCTTGCGGAAATGAGGCGCCGCCGCGCGACTGACGAAAAAACTACCGTTCAGATGAACGCCGATCACCGCGTGCCATTCTTCTTCGGTCATCTTGTGGAAGATGGTATCGCGCAGGATGCCCGCATTGTTCACCACGGCATCGATCTGCCCGAACGTGTCGAGCGCCGCTTCGATGATGCGCTCGCCGCCCTTGGCGCTATCGACGCTATCGCGGCAGACCACCGCATCGCCGCCCGCATCCTTGATCAATCCGACGACTTCGTCCGCCGGCGCTTCGTCCGCGCCCTCGCCGTCGACCGCGGCACCGATATCGTTGACCACGACCTTG
>DLVK01000244.1:6627-10179 GCA_003444235.1 Rhodospirillaceae bacterium | reverse complement strand
GGGACAGGCTTCGCCCATCGGCCTTTCTCGCCGCCATCCTTGCCGACCAAAACGGCAACAAAAGTGCCGGGCGCGATCTCGTAACTTTTGCGAAGAGATGTCCCGGAGAGCGACGTATCTGGTGTTTCATCGACCGTCACCGGACGCTTCTCAAGAACTTCGATCACCCTCATATGCCGTTCAGCAAGCCCGTCGGGCACCAAAGCAAGGCGCTTGCGTTGATCCGCAAGTGCGCCATCCGAAGAGCCCGGCGCAAAAACCAATAGCAGCCGATTTTCCCATTCGAATTTTTCCAAAGAGTCCGCCATGGCCGAGCAAGCCCAAAGCGCCGTCATAACAGCCACCATCCACCGCAGCATGGAACTGCCTTAGCGTCCGGCAGCGTAAGTCTGCATGTATCGGGCGCTGGCGCCGGACTTGAGATACTCGCCATCGCGGGCCACTGCCGTCATCCTGCCTTGGCTCCAGTCTTCGCCATGGTCGACGATATGACCGCGCTTCTCGAGATCGGCCACGGTTTCCTTCGAAAACCGCCCTTCGACGCTGAGCGAACGCAGTTTCGCCTGTTTCGGGTAGAACGACCCCGGGAAATGATCGGTGTTAAAGGTCGGTGAATCGATCGCCTGCTGAATGTTTTGGCCGTGATCCGCGTGACGCAGGAAGAACTGTAATGCCCATTGATCCTGCCGATCCGCACCTGGCGTTCCGAATGCCATATAGGGTTTGCCGTCGCGGTTGGCGAAGCCCGGGCTCAATGTGGTCCGCGGCCGTTTGCCTGGCGCCAATGCACCGGGAGAACCTTCCTCGAGGGTGAAAATCTGGCCCCGATTGGAAAGCTGGAACCCAAGTTCGGGCACCACCGGCGAGCTCCGTAACCATCCGCCCGACGGCGTGACCGAAATCATATTTCCATCCTTATCGGCAATATCGAGATGGACAGTATCGCCAGTGGGAATAGCCACTGCCTTCGTAAGGCCCACTGCTGCCGTGCCGCCGTCATCCTCGACCAAGACACGGCTGCCATCGGGGAGTCCGTAGATGACGGGCCCGCCAAATCCAGGAATGCTACCGGGACGGATATCGCCGGACGCCTCATCGGCGATCATAGCTGCGCGCTCCTTGCCGTATTCGTCCGACAACAAGACATCGATCGGAACGTCGACGAATTTCGGATCACCATAGAATTTTTCCCGGTCGGCAAAAGCGAGCTTAGTTGCCTCCGTAACTACGTGGACAAATTCGGGTCCATCCGGGTCCATCGACGCGATGTCGAAATTCTTCAGCATCGAAAGCTGCTGCAGGAATGTGGGGCCCTGGCTCCAGGCATCCATCTTGAAAACGGTGAAGTTACCGTAATCCAGGCCCAATGGCGCTTCGAGCGAAGTTTCGAATGCCGCCAAATCCTGACCGGTGATAAAGCCACCATGATGCTCGCCGGAAGTATCGAGAAACTCGTTTTCGGCGACGAAGCGATCAATCGCATCGGCGACAAATCCGCGATAGAAAGCGTCCCGCGCCGCATCGATCTGATTTTCTCGGCTACCGCCGGCACTTTCCGCGTCCTTGATGAGACGTTCGAAACAGGCCGCCAATGTCGGATTGCAGAATCGCGAACTCGGTTTCGGCGCCGACCCGCCGGGCAGATAAACCGCCCCCGAGCTCGGCCAGTGATCGGTGAAAAGCTCGCTCAAACCGCCAATCGTCGCACAAACCCGCCCGGAAATGGGATACCCGTTGGTGGCGTAATCGATAGCTGGCGCCAATACGTCGGCGACCCCCATCGAGCCCCAATCACGCAGCAATACCATCAGCCCATCGAAGGCGCCGGGAACCACTGCCGGCAACAGACCCGCGCCGGGCACGATTTCGACACCCAGATCGCGATAGGCCGCCACGGTCGCCGAGGCGGGCGCCGTGCCTTGGCCGCTGATAACGTGAATTTTCTCGGTCTTTGCGTCGCAAAAAATCATCGGTGCCTCGCCGCCGACGCCGCACATGGTCGGCTCCACGACCTGCAGTGCAAAAGTGACCGCAACCGCCGCATCGAATGCGTTGCCGCCCTTCTCCAAGATCGCCATGCCGGATGCGGTCGCCAACCAATGGCTGGAAGCGACCATGCCGAATGTTCCGATTAATTCGGGTCGGGTCGAAAATGGCGGCTCGCCTTCAAGCGCCACGGTTGGCGCGGACCCGCTCGCCTTAAACAATCGCGTAACGTCTTCGGATTTCATTTCCGTCTCCAGCTTTTCGTCCCGATCTTCGGGACCTTATTGTTCGTCCTTTACCTGATCGACCAACCGTTCAATGCTCGATTTATTGTCGCTTTGGTCCTGTTGTTCCTTCATCGCCTCGATGCGCTGGCGATGGTGATCGTCATACCCCTGCAAGAGCTGATGGAATTCCTCAATAACGCGTTTCTCGTCCAGCGGACCTTCGGACCCATGCGAATAGGCAAAAGCGGTAAAGTTAGCTGCGGCATGAATCATCGCCGCACTGATCGCGAGCGGATGGACACCTTGCTCCAGCTTTTCGTTGGCGAGATGAATAAATCCATCCGCCATTTCTATATCGGCATTCAAGATATCGGCTTCGTCAGCCATGTCTCCCTCCTCCCCTATCTAATCGACTGCCACAATGGCACATGGACGCGGCGGCTCCAAGGATTTGAACGGGCGCCAGCAACCAGGCTTTTTAACTTTCCCGTAATAGCCGGGACTTCTGCCGGTTCCAGTCGCGCTCCTTCTGGACCTGGCGCTTATCGTACTTTTTCTTGCCCTTGCCGAGGCCGAGCTGAAGCTTGGCGATGCCGCGGTCATTGAAATAGAGCTTCATCGGTATTAGCGAGTAGCCGTCGCGCTGTACGGCACCGATCAGCCGGTCACGCTCGCGCTTATGGACCAAGAGCTTGCGCGGGCGCCGGGGCTCATGGCCGAAGCGATTGGCTTCGTTATATTCGTCGATATTGCAATTTTGCAGGAAAAGCTCGCCGTTCTTCGGGCCGGCAAAGGCACGCGCCAGACTTGCCTTGCCCGCGCGCAAGGATTTGACCTCGCTGCCGACCAAAACCAGCCCCGCTTCCAATGTCTCGTCGATGAAATAGTCGAAGCGCGCCCGCCGGTTGCGAATTTCCGTTTGCCGGGCGCTGGATTTTTTCGCCATTTCTTTAGTTGATCAGCCCCACATGCACCATCGCATCGCGCATTTGGGCCTGACCGGCCTCCGTCAGGGGAGCAACCGGCAACCGCACATCGGATTCGGCTTTTCCGAGTAGATGAACGCCGTATTTAGCCGGCGCCGGGCTGGGCTCGCAAAAGATCGCCTCGTGAAGAGGCATCAGGAGGTCTCGGAGCCGGTTAAAGGTCTCGGTATCACCCTGCTGCCAAGCGGTATGAAGCTCCGAACATTGTTTGGGGGCCACATTAGAGGTAACCGAAATGCACCCGTGGCCGCCTTGGGCAAGAAAGGCCGCAACCGTCGCGTCTTCGCCGGAGAGCTGGCAGAAGTCGTCGCCCATCGCGACCCGGCCGGCCAGCGGCCGCGCGAGATCGGCGG
>DLVK01000244.1:0-6300 GCA_003444235.1 Rhodospirillaceae bacterium | reverse complement strand
GGCGTCTTTGACGCCGACGATATTTTCCAATTTTGCCAGCCGCGCCATGGTTTCAACGGACATATCGACAATCGAACGGCCGGGAATGTTGTAGATGATGACCGGAATGTCGACCGCCTCGGCGACTGCCTTGAAATGGAGATACATGCCCTCCTGCGACGGCTTGTTGTAGTACGGACACACGCTCAGGGCGGCATCGGCGCCGGCTTCCTTGGCATGGCGGGTAAAGTCGATCGCCTCGTCGGTTGAATTCGACCCCGCACCTGCGATTACCGGCACGCGACCGGCAGCGGCTTCGATGCAAAGCTCGACCACACGTTTGTGTTCTTCATGAGACAACGTCGGCGACTCGCCGGTCGTTCCAACCGGTACCAGTACGTGGGTACCCTGTTCGATTTGCCATTCGACGAAGGCCTGAAAAGCTTCTTCGTCCACCTTGCCGTCGCGAAATGGCGTCACCAAGGCCGTCATCGATCCCTTAAACATAGTTTACCACCTTACTTTGACCGGATTTCCCTGCTTTAGGCCTACCTTAACGCCGTTTTTCAAGCAACGGCAAGTATTCCCGGAAATTTTGCCCAATTTGAAACGTCGCGCTAAAGACTCGGCATAAAAATTGAATATTCTCTTTTGTTCATGTTGCCAAATAAATGGCAAGTAATATGATGGACCTACGTTTCGGCAAACCAATCAGCGAGAGCGCTTTGTCGCGAAACATTTTGTCGCGTTTGCTGGCCTTTGGCCTCGTAATCTTCCTACCGCTGGCAGCGCACGTGCCGGTTAGAGCCTATGCCGAAACCCCTACCCTTTCGGATGAAGACGTAAAAATTTACAAGCGGGCCTTCAAGGCCGCGCGCCGGTTGAAATTCGACCGAGCAATGAAAATTGCCACCAACGCCGAAAATCCGTTACCTGCCAAGGTAATCCGATGGCTCTACCTTAAAACTCGAAATTCCACGGCCACTTTCGACGCTATCAATGCTTTCCTTGAGAACAATCCCGATTGGCCACACCGCCGCCGTCTGATCCTACGGGCTCAAGAAAGATTGCCAAAAGACATGGAACCCGATGAGGTTCTGGCATGGTTCGAAAAGTATCCACCGATCTCCGGTGTTGCAGCCCAGCGGTTTGCGGAAGCACTGATCGAAGAAGGCCGTGAGGAAGAAGGTATCGAAGCGCTAAGAGCCGCGTGGGTCGAAAAGAAGTTCAACCACAAACAGGCGCGCGCCTTCCGCCGCAAACATCGCAAGCACCTGACAAAAGAAGATCATGCGGATCGGCTCGACCGGCTATTGTGGGACGATCAAACCTATGCGGCAAAACGCCAACTGCTACTCGTCGACAAAGGCCGCCAACGTTTGGCGCAAGCGCGCATTCAATTGATCCGGCGCGGACCGGGCGTTGATTATGCCGTAAGCAAGGTACCGGCCGAATTGAAGGACGATCCGGGCCTGGTCTACGACCGAATTCGCTGGCGGCGGCGGCACCGCCTAACGGACAAAGCCTTTGAGCTTATGGAAACCGCGCCGACGGAGAACCTCACGCGACCTGACAAATGGGGCCTCGAACGCCGCATTCTAGCGCGCTGGGCACTAAGACGCGGTGATGTCTCTGTCGCCTACCGGCTCGCGAAGAACCACGGTCAAACCGGGCGCGTCGAACGCGCCGAAGCGGAATGGCTGGCGGGATGGATAGCGCTCAGGTTTCTGCACGAATATGAAGACGCGTTCGATCATTTCAAACTGCTGTTCAACGAGGTGCGCTACCCGATCAGCCGGGCGCGTGCCGCCTACTGGGCCGGACGCGCCGCCGATGCCGCGGGCAAAACCGAAATCGCCACCCAGTGGTATGGTGTCGCCGCCGCGCACAATACTCGTTTCTATGGTCAGCTTGCTGCCCTTCATCTATCGCCGAAGGACCGCCTTACGCTACCTCCGCAGCCAACGCCCATCGACGCCAAGGTCCAGGAGTTTCAGGAAAGCGAGCTCGTCCAGCTGCTGCACTTGATGGCTCAGATGGATCAGAAACGATTGGTAAAACGTTTTCTGAGACACATGATCCGCAACAACAAGGACCCGGCTCTTTGGGTTCTGGTTGGGCAACTGGCCAAGGCGACCGGTCGCGGAGACTACGCGATACACGCGGCCCGCTATGCGCTTCGCCAAGGCATCGCACTCACCGAAACCGGCTACCCGAATCTCGAACTGGAAACCGATTCCGAATTGGACGCATCGTTAGTGCACGGGCTGATTCGTCAGGAAAGCGCTTTCCACCAAAAAGCAGTCAGCCGAGCCGGCGCGCGCGGACTGATGCAATTGATGCCACGCACCGCACATCGGGTCGCACGGAAGCTCCGCATTCGATATTCGAAAGCTCGCTTAGTTCGCGATCCCGCTTACAATATTCGGCTCGGCCAATCCTATCTAAAACAGATGCTAGGCCGTTTCGACGGATCGGTAATCCTTGCGCTTGCGGCTTACAATGCGGGACCAGGCGCTGTCGAACGCTGGATTCGCGCCTTTGGCAAGCCCGGCTCTTCGATCCTCGATATGATCGATTGGATCGAACAGATTCCCTTTACCGAAACACGTAATTATGTCCAACGGGTATTGGAAAACCGCACGGTCTATCACAGCCGCGAGCACAACCTTCAGGTTGCCATCGCAATAGGCGAAGAAAGCTTCGAACTCGCCCGGCTAAATGCCAATGGGACGCCGAATACAGAAACAGAAACCCAGACCACCCCGGAAGACGAGACTGCAACAACTCCGACCGACGTACCGGCTGATCAACCGACAACCGGTGACGAAAAAGAATCTTCTTCTGATCGTGAAGATACGACCGATACAGCTTCGGAATCCGATACCACGGAATCGTGGGGCGAATCGTTCAACGAGGATTCCTCGACCGAGACCCAAGCCGCACCAGAACCCAAACCCGATCCAGACAGTGCTCCAGAAGCGGAGCCCGACGTCGATTTCGAAGAATCACCGTAAGTTCCGTCTTTCCTCGATGCCTTCCTACACTGAGAAACTCTTCACCGCGCAAGATGGTTTGCGTCTTTACTTTCGCGACTATGGCGAGGCCAATCGCGCAACAACACCAATACTTTGCCTATCGGGCCTGACACGAAACTCGAAGGATTTTCATCGCACCGCTGAGCGACTTTCGAAAACCCACCGCGTTGTTGCCATGGATTACCGTGGACGAGGACAGTCCGAGCGCGATAGCGATCCCTATAACTATATTCCAACCACATACCTCAACGATGCGCGACATCTTCTGACGCTGCTCGGCTTGCACAAGGTCATCATAATCGGGACATCCCTCGGCGGCCTACTTGCGATGGGAATGGCATTGGTTATGCCGTCGGCCATCAAAGCTGTCATCCTCAACGACATCGGACCAGAAGTCGCCAATAACGGGCGCGAAAGGATCATGGAATATATCGGCACTGACACCTCGCCGGCGGATTGGGATGCTGCGGCGGCGGAGTTACGAGAAAAATTTCCGACATTGTCGCTCAGGTCCGACCAAGAATGGCGGGAGGCCGCAGAAGCCACCTACCGTATCGACGACGACGGTGTATTTCATCCGGATTGGGATTTGAAGATGGTCAAGCCGTTACTTCGTGACGGCGACCTGCCGGATCTTTGGCCTTTGTTCTATGCGCTGAAGCAAATTCCCGTGCTCGGCATCCGCGGCGAAGTGTCGGACCTATTGTTGCCCGAAACCTTCGAGCGCATGGCAAACAGCCACCCGGACTTCACGTCCGTTACGATCCCGGAGACCGGGCACGTTCCTTCGCTTTGGGAGCCGCAATCGGAAGCGGCGATCGATGGGTTTCTCGCCCGGCTATAAGCTCGGCGTCACCAATCGAGGTTTCTCAGCCCTTTTTACCGCCTGCCGCAGCCTTTGCCGCTGGTGCTTTGGCAGCTGCTTTGGTGGTCGTTTTATCTTTTTCGGCCACCACAAGGTTAGGCTTTGCTGATTCGGTAAGTTTCGGGACAGCCTTCGTGTCGTTCATCTCAACATGACGGCAGAGACCTTGCACATACGCACCGGCTTCGATCATCAAACTGGTATGATTGATATCGCCTGTAACCTTTGCGGTTCGGGTAAGTTCGACGCTTCGGGCTGAAATCTCTCCATTCACGGTACCGGAGACCCGAACGCGATTACCCTCGATCGATCCGTTGATAACCGCAGACTCACCCAACGTGAGATCGTCGCTGGTCACATCGCCGTCGACGATGCCATCGAGCTGGATCACGCCATCCGTGACCATGTTTCCCGAGATTCTCAAGTTTGCGCTGATGATCGAAGGGGTGTGGTTTTTGTTAGCGCCGGAGGGCACCACCTGGGGAGCGGTGCCTTTTTCGTTAGCCTTTGAAAACATACCTACCTGCCATAATGAATTTGCGAGGATTCAACGGCTTCCCTTCGAAACGCACTTCATAGTGGACATGTGGGCCGGTGCTGCGGCCGGTATTGCCCAGTGCGCCTATTTTTTGTCGGTGGACCAATTGCTGGCCGGTTTTAACGGATATTCTGCGCAAATGCGCATATCTTGTTCTGATCCCAAAGCCGTGATCGATTTCGACCATCTTGCCATAACGGCCCTTGCGGCCGGCAAAAACGACTTTACCTGGCGCGGTCGAATAAACCGGCGCATTAACCCAGCCGGCAAGGTCGACGCCATAATGCATCGCGCGCTTCTTGGTGAATGGATCACGGCGGAGCCCATATGGGCTGGCGAGGTGATAAAAATCCAGAGGCGACATCAAAGGAATTATCCCAAGCACCTGACGCAATGCCTGCCAACGCCCCAGCTTGCTGTCCACATTCATTACCGTGCCGCTCAATCCATCGGCGAGCTGACCCGATCCCGAAGCCGGAACCATCGGCCCCCCCTGATTAGCGGTCGGGCTTTTTACGTACTTAATAATGCTCGCGACCTTTATTCCGGTCATCGCAATCAGCTTTTCCGCCTCTTCGATATTACCGACCGTCCGTTCGGAGAGCTGCTCCAGGATATTCTCATGAGACGAATGCAGGACCGACAGGCGATTTAACAACGCAACGGTCTGGTCTCTCAGTGGCTTATCTTTAATCGCTGAATCTTGAATCTCACCCGTCGCTTTGGCTAATTGGCCGAGCACGGTCTGTAGATCCTTTTCCGCAGCTTGTTTGTACTGTTTAGCCTTGGCTAGGCTTTCCTCGAGCTCTTCAACCTTACCAACCAGTTGTTCGCGTCGGTCTTGTTCTTCTTTGTGTTTGGTGCGTGAGCGCGAAAGATCAGTGGACAGCGATGCAACTTCTTTGTCGAGCTTCGTTGCCAGATTGCGAGTGCCCGTAAGCTGATTCTCAAGCTCCGCGACACGATCGCGTAAAGCAGCACGTGTGGCGATAATCTGGGTGCGCTGGTCTTCCGCCATTGCAAATTCGAATTTGATTTTGTCGAGCGACTTGGCGAGTACCGATTTCGCCTGGTTCATCTTCTGCGCTTTGTCTTCAAGCTCGGACAGCTTCGATTTCAATGGCGTGCCCGTCTCGGCGACTTCGCCCTTTTCGAGCTTCGAAACCAGTACTTCCTGATTGCTTTTGATCGACTGGGTGATTTTTTCCAATTGGCCGAGCGATCCAAGCGCTTCTTTGAACAGGTTTTCATAACCCACCCGCGCTTCGCGAATCTCATCGTTCTTAATGCCGATGACACCGCCCTGAACAATCGAGGCCACTGTCATACCGGTACCCCAAAGCACGACGCCGCCAACCAACAAAATGGCGCATACCTGAAGTCCGGATGTCAGCCGGAGAAAGTAAACTCGGCCTTGCGAACGCAGAATGAGTTCCCGTTCCCGAAAGACCGTAGAAAGAAACCGTAGCATCAAAAAAGTAATCCCGCGTTCAAGTCATTCCGGCGAGAGGTGACTGCGCCACTACGGGAATCGATTTTCAAACAAGAGCATGGTCGATCGAATTTAACTTCGATTTTAGCTCTGGGCTCTTGCCGTTAAACGATCGCGAGTCGCCCCTCATTTCGTTTTCGTTTTTGCTATCAGCCCACTAAAAGCCAATAACCACCAATATTTGCGACGTTATCGGCTCACATCAGTGAACACAAGCATCTTATCTAAAAGCGTGTAAAAACCCGGTTTTCAGCACCTTTCCGCCTTTCTATCCCATTTTCGACACCGTCACGCAAGTCGCGAGATTCGAGACTCGATTCTTCGTTTATTTCGCAACATTTAGATTGTGATCGGCAGAACCGCGTGCCCGGGTACCCGGACCGCCAAT
>DLVK01000337.1:2795-5686 GCA_003444235.1 Rhodospirillaceae bacterium | reverse complement strand
CTCGGGATGGCGTGCGGGGACAATATCGGTGTGATCATGAATTCGTTTCACCAGCACGCCGGTGAATAGAAAATACGGAAAAACAACGATGCGTTTGTAGCCGAGCCGGGTGGCATGTTCCAGGCCAGGCTCTACAAGCGGAAATGTGACACCGGAATAGCAGGTCTCGGCCCAGCCGAAGCCCAATCCCTCACAGAGTTGCCGGGTAATTTTAGCGATGTTGGAGTTGGCGTCCGGGTCCGATGCGCCACGCCCGACCACCATCAATAGCGTCTCTTCGAGCGGTATATCTGAAGGATTGCTGGCTAGGGCTTCCTTAATACGTTCCCCGGCCGCGCGGATCATCTTTGGGTCAATACCGAGTTCGGCCCCATAAATGATATTTATTTCAGGATTTTCCGCTTGGTAACGATTGAGCACTGATGGAATGTCATTTTTGACATGACCTGCGGCAAATAACATCGCCGGTACGGCCAACACATCGCGGATACCCTGCTCCGAAAGTTTGCCCAATCCGTCTTTGATGATCGGTTGCGCAAACTCCAAATAGCCATATTCGACCGGCCAATCGGGAAAGCGCGTCTTCAAGCCGCCGGCGAGCGTCGCGAATTCTCGAACCGCATCTTCGTCGCGGCTCCCATGGCCGCAAATCATAATGCCGTAATTTTCGGCCATCTACTCCATCCTTATGATCGAAAACTACATCAGCTGGCGAGTAAAACAATACCTGCAATGATGCACCCTATCCCGACACCCCGCGCCAAAACAGGCAGTTGATGTTTTTCAATCTGCCGGCCTAAGCAAATCCCCACCGCCTGCAACGCGACAGTGGCGGCGAGTGCTCCAAACCCGGCGTCTGCGTAGTTCACGTCATCGGCAAAACTTTCAGCGTGGGAAAATCCATGGAACACCGCGAATACCGCAACAAGGAAAAAGGCGACCGGTAAGCGGAGCGTCAACGAAGCAGCGAGCAATAAGCCGAGAATAGTCACGGAAGCTGCGGTGCCTATTTCCGCTGCCGGGAGAGCCTGACCGCTGCTGGCCATTACCGCGCCATGAACCGTAGCGACCACGAAAACGACCGGCATCCAACGTTCGATACGAGCGCCATGTCGACTTGACCAAATGCCAACGGCAAGCATTGCCAAAATATGATCGAAGCCGCTTAAAACATGGAGTGCGCCGGTAATAAAACTCGGCGACGGAAGCGCGCCACCGCTATGCGCGAACGCACCGCCACTAAGGCCGGTGAAGCCCAAAACGATTAGAATGCCAAACGAAATATTGCGATTCATCTGCGGAACTTTTCTCGGCGGTGCAGTATTGAGTTAAGTGAACCACTCTAAACCAGCGCCAATGGCACAATCAACGAAGGGTTATTGTAGCCTATTCTGTGAAGGAGCAAGTGCTGATTTAGGAAAGCTATAGACTTTGCGTTGTCCAAGCATGTGAATGTCAAAGCCGCGCGCGAACAAGTTGTCAATTGCGGGATCGGTGACATCAAGCCCTCCGGTGTAGGCGCCAAATGCCGGTAATATTAGTTTTTCCGATCCGTCTGTAACGAAGCAGGGTGCGCTCAGGCGACGGCCGCGCACCTCAACACGAGCTTTGGGGTGATAATGTCCGGATATTTCACCGCCGCCACTATCTAATTCTGCCTGATGTCGAAAAACCAATTTGTCGATTGCAAGCTCTTGGCTGACTTGTCCTCCAAGGGTTTTCGGCGGGTTGGGGTCGTGATTTCCGGCCACCCAAAGCCAATCTCGGCCTTGAACAAGCCGCTGGATGGTTTCGTTTTCCTCCACTCCTAGGCGTCCGAATGCCGAGCTATCGTGGAAGCTATCACCGAGGCAAATCACGCGTTTTCCTGTATGACGCTCCAAAACATCCTCCAGCATCGAGAGCGTCTCGCGACTGTCATACGGAGGAAGCAAAAACCCACGTTCGGCAAATGCCGAGCCTTTTTCCAAATGCAGGTCCGACACGATGACGGTGTCGGTTGCAGGCCAAATCAAGGCACCGGAAAGATCGGCGATCAACCTTTCGCCATGAAAGCGAAAATTGGCGGTGCTCATTGCTGGGGCGCCTGATCCATCGCTTCAGCGACCAAAGTCGCTTCCGCTTCGTCGAGCATCAGATCGAATGTGGCGCCTTCCACCCGTTCCTTGCCGATTTCGAGCAATACCGGAACGGCCAGTGGCGAAACACGGTCGAGCCTCCTATGGTGAATTTTGTCTTTCACTCGTTTCAGCATGTCGCCCAGGCGGTGAATATCCGTGAGGCCGTGGGCCGCATCGATGCGCGTCGCGCGCAATAGAATGTGATCGGGCTCGTGGCGGCGGAGCGTGTCGTATATCAGGTCCGAGCTTACGGTCACCTGGCGGCCCGTCTTCTTCGAACCCGGATGTTGCCGTTCAACGAGCCCGGCGATGACGGCAACATTACGGAAGGTACGGCGAAGCAGCGATGAATCACCCATCCATTCTTCGAGGTCGTCGCCGAGCATGTCTTCGTCGAACAAGGCCGAGATATCGGTAGCGGGATGCATGCTCCAGATCGCGATCACATAATCGGTGGCGACAAATCCGATCGGTCCCAGCCGGGCCCGGTCCATCCGTTTGGTGAGGAGCATGCCTAGCGTCTGATGCGCGTTGCGGCCTTCGAAGCAATAGGCGACCAGGAATTCGCGTTCGCCGCGGGGAAACGTCTCAACCAAAAGCCCGTCTCTTGGTGGCATAACCGAGCAGTGACGCTGGATCGACAGCCATTCGCGCACTTGATCCGGTAAATTCGGCCAATGTGTCGGGTCGGCCAACATGTCACGTACCCTGTCGGCGAGGTGGGTCGTCAGCGGCAGGCGGCCTCCCTGATAGGCGGGGATCTTAGGCTCG
>DLVK01000337.1:2254-2468 GCA_003444235.1 Rhodospirillaceae bacterium | reverse complement strand
GGCGGGGCTTGCGACGACGGTCATCTCACGAATACCCTCGAAGCGGAGCAGCCGGCCGCCGAAAATAAAAGTGTCGTCGATCTCGAGCCCGAGTACGAAATGTTCCTCGACCTCTCCCAAATAGCGCCCACCATTAAGGCGAACCTTGAGTTTTACCGATTCCACAATTGTACCGACATTCATTCTGAGCCGGCGTGCAACAGCTGGAGAAGCA
>DLVK01000337.1:0-1930 GCA_003444235.1 Rhodospirillaceae bacterium | reverse complement strand
CCTTGTATCGCCGATCTTCAAGCCGTTTTAGCCGGCGCCACTGTTTGTAGGTTCTGAGCGCGTATCCGCCGTGATCTACAAAGGCCAGTACATCATCGAAATCGCTGCGGGGGAGGTCGGCGTAGGGTGCGGCACTCGTGATTTCTTCGTACATTTCGTCTTGGGAAAAGGCGCCGGAACAAGCCATCGCTAGAATATGTTGCGCGAGGACATCCAACCCGCCTGGTCGAGGAGGGTCGCCATCCAACGTACCATCGTAGACAGCTTCCAGCGCTGCCCGGCATTCCAACACTTCGAAGCGGTTGGCGGGCACGAGAAGCGCTCGGCTCGGGGTGTCCAGGCAATGGCCCGCGCGGCCGATGCGCTGTACCAAGCGGCTGACCCCTTTGGGCGCGCCCACCTGAATGACCAGATCGACCGCCGCCCAATCGACACCGAGATCCAGCGACGACGTTGCGACCACGGCTCGTAGTTTACCGGCGGCCATTTCGGCTTCGACGCGTCGCCGCAATTCTTTCTCCAAGCTCCCGTGATGGAGCGCTATGGCGAGCCCATCTTCGTTCAGCCGCCATAACGCTTGAAATGCCATTTCGGCGAAGGCGCGGGTGTTGACGAACACGAGCGTGGTCTCGGCCTTCTTAATCTCTTCATAGATTTCGCCCATAGCGTGGAGTGCCGAATGGCTGGACCAAGGCATCGGCTCCGCACTCTCCAGAATGCGAACCCGTGGCTCCGCGCCGTCGCGGCCTAATATCCGTGTCACCGACTCAGATTTTGCATCGGGCGCTAGCCAGGAGGTCAGATCTTCCGGCCACGCGACTGTTGCGGACAAACCGACCCGCTGGCATGCAGGGGCGATTTGTTGAATGCGGGCCAAACATAACGCCAATTGATCGCCTCGTTTGGTGCCGGCAAGTGCATGGATTTCATCGACGACAACTCTTTTCAAGCTTCGGAACATCCGGTGCGCGTCGTGGTAAGAGAGCAGCAGTGTCAAACTTTCAGGCGTCGTTAGCAGTATGTTGGGTGGGCGTCGTCGTTGACGCTGGCGCTTGATTTGCGGCGTATCTCCGGTTCGCGTTTCCAGCGTTATCGGCAAGTCCATCGCTTCAATCGGCATTTCCAGGTTGCGATGGATATCTTGTGTCAGCGATTTCAAAGGCGACACATAGAGCGTGTGGAGGCCTTCGAATTCCGTTTCTGCCAACTCGATCAGGGAGGAAAGGAAGCCGGCCAATGTTTTGCCGCCGCCGGTGGGTGCGATGAGCAGCGCATGGGCGCCGGCTTGCGCGGTTGCCAGCATTTCAAGCTGATGACGGTGGGGTCGCCATCCCTGTTCTTGAAACCAGGCACGGAAAGAATCTGGCAGAACGGTTTCCTCGTTTCTGCCATTTGGGTGTTGTGATTGGCTTAGACGTAGTGCTTGCTGCATGATTCTGCAGACTATTCTATCCTTACGGGGTCAGTAGCGGGAGGAAAACCGATTTGAAAACGCGCATCACCGAATTGTTCGATATCGCGCATCCGATTATTCAGGCACCGATGGCGGGAACCGCGACGCCGGCTCTCGCGGCTGCCGTTTCGAATGCGGGTGGTTTGGGCTCGGTTGGCATGGGTGCATCCAATGCGGAGCAGGCGGCGTCGGTTATGTCGGAAACCCGAAATGCGACCAATCGGCCCTACAACGTCAATTTTTTTGTCCATGAGCATTCGGCACGCAATTTGGAAAAAGAAGCCGCATGGCTGGAGACAATCCGCCCTTATATGGATGAATTTGATGCCGAGACGCCGCAATCGCTTGACGAAATTTATCTGTCCTTCAATCAAGACGATGACATGCTGGAGGCGCTACTGGAGGCGAAGCCGCCGATCGTGAGCTTCCATTTCGGATTGCCCACTCCCGAACGCGCCGACGCTATCAAGGCATATG